>JAVEZD010000084.1:6405-9672 GCA_034003165.1 Bacteroidales bacterium
AGTGTTCCAGTATCCTTTCAAGCTCTTCCAGCTTTGATTGGTTGTCGCCACTCAGGTTTAACACAGGCTGAAGCTTCTCGATGGCGGCAGCAGAGACACCTTTTTCTGCAAGCTCAAGATTAACGCCGCCTATGCCAATCTTTTCAATTTTGTCGATGGCAATTGTTATGTCAGTGATCCTGGCATCTTCACCTATATATCCGGCAATCCCGGCCAGTACCTTTCTGTTATTTATCTTTATGACTACCCGTAGTTTAAGCCTCGAGAATACTTCATCGATGATCTTTACAAGTTCGTACTCATTTAGCAGCGAGTCACTTCCTATTACGTCGGCATCGCACTGAAAAAACTCACGATAACGCCCTTTCTGTGGTCTGTCGGCCCGCCATACAGGTTGTATCTGGTACCTCCTGAAGGGGAAGACTATTGCATCACGGTGCTGAACTACAAAGCGGGCAAAAGGAACCGTAAGGTCATACCGTAAACCCTTTTCAGATATGCGCGATGCAAGCGCCGTACTATCCTTACGTATCAACTCGTCTTCTGAAACAGATGAAAGATAATCACCCGAATTAAGAATACGGAATAAAAGTCTGTCTCCCTCCTCCCCGTATTTACCCATCAGGGTTGAGATGTTTTCCATAGCAGGGGTTTCAATGGGCTGATATCCAAAAAGGCTGAATACTGCTTTTATTGTTCCGAAGATATAATCCCTTCGCAGGACCTCTTCAGTCGTGAAATCCCGGGTTCCTTTTGGTATTGAGGGTTTGGAAGACATTGAGAAATGTATTATACATTATGAAGACAAAAGTAAAAGATATAATTTAATAAAAGATCAGGCATAACATTTTATGCCTGATCTTTTATAATTAAGTATTCAATAAGCTCGCTGCGACAGGTTTACATCCCCTGCCATGTAGCGGTGGCTGTTTCTACTGTATGAAGGGAATGGAAAGCGGATATCTGAAATCTTCTCCTTTCGATGCCCGTACACTTGCGATAATGATACAGATCACTTTGAGAACCACAAGTGTTATTATTATCGGAATACCGACAATAATAAAACAAAGGGGTATGGCAAGAACAGTATAAAGAAGGATGGACATTTCGAAATTCATGGATGCCTTACCATTGCGGTCAACCCACATCGACTCATCCTTCCTCGACAACCAGCAGATGAGAGGACCGATAATACTTCCAAACGGAAAAAAGAATCCGGCAAATGCAGAAAGATGACATAACATCGCCCAGTTCCTTTCACTCTCTGATAATTCTCTAATCTCTTTCATGACTTAGTTTGTTTACATAAAGACGGACCTTTAAACAGTTTGCTGCATCAGTATCTCATCAAACGTTTAAGATCTGAAGGAAGAAGTCCGTTTGGATTAGCGGCGTCAATAAGATGCTGATCGTAATAGTACATCTCAGAGTCATCGGCACCTATCAGCATCTTAAAGCAATAACCGGCCCCGTCATCACCAACAGGTCCCACCCTATGCAAAACAAGCGTGCCCGGTCTCCTTTCCTCAATGGCTCTAATTATCTCTTCTTCATCAACAATACTAAAACTGTTTGGGTAAAGCGCCTTTATCTTTTCTGCTGTGTTTACTGAAGGTGCAAGGTCCGACTCCCTGGCAAGAATCGTCTTTTGTGCTATTAAGGGTATATTCCTGTTGTAGTACCTCAGGTATCTTCTTCCGGTTACAGACGGCGATTCAGATATCATAAGGGCATGCCTCTGAATAAACCTGAGCACTGCCCCGGTCTTGTACCCGTAGTCGATATCCTCTTCAGACGAAGATGACAGTGGAATAACACATATCTCGGGCATCTGATTAATACCTCCAACCTTTTTACCCTGCAGAAGGTTAAGGTTATTGTAGGCCGAACCCGACTTATCCCTGTCGTAGGTAGTCTCGGTAAGTACAATGAAAGAAAAAGAAGGATCCCTTCTTCTCTCATCAAATTCCTCTTCAGTAATAAACTCATACGGTCTTATATCCCAGAATTCAGTTACTGCTTCCTTTATCAGAATGTTATATGCCGAAAAAGCATCGTCTTCGAGCACCACGCAGGTTGTTGATTTCATAAAGTTTGCAATATCCTCACGACCAGGGAAAGGAGGCTGCGCCGCAACTGACAGAACAGAGAGGAACAGGAGAACAGGCAGACCAAGGTATCTCATAACACTTTATTTGTTTTCAGGAATATACAAAGGATTTTTCTCGTTGAAACGACGGATAAAGACAAACATCATCTCCTTTTTCTTCTTCCTTGGCAGCTGCACAAACTCCTCGTAAAGTTCACCGTCACGCATAAGAAACAATTCTGTACTTTCAAGGTCAAACTCCATCATCTTTCCGCTCTCGAAATCGATAAGATACTGTTTTATCTCCGACCGTGCCGTATTCTGACGATATGGAGAATACCCGTAAGGATAATAACTGCCGTACGAATAAGGATAGTAATAAGGCGAATAGAAGGGTGAATAGTAGGGATCGTAATAACCGTAAGGCGAATTATACCTGCTATCGTACGAAATGATGTCGGCAACAAAATGACTTATGCTGCCAACAAAGGTAATTCTGCTGAAATTACCCTGAAGCTGGATATACAGAATCCCGTTTCTGGCATAACCCCATATGTTATTTTTGTCGACCTCCTGCCTTAAGCCCATACTATCGTAGAAATAGATCTTATCGTTTTCAAAGAGATCTTTAAAAAACTCCTTGTCGTTATAGTCTGCTGAGGTTAGTATTTTTGCCTTGGGCACGGGATCATTAAGCCTGACCTGGTCAAAATTAAGGTAAATACCGTCCCTGAACCTGAAATCAGGAGTATATTTAACCATTGCCTGCTCTTCCTGCCCCCTGAGGTTTAGCGGAAACGACAGAATCACCAGTACAATAAATACGTTAATAGTACTCAACGCGCTTTTCATAATGGCATAGGTTTTATTTACCCGTTTCAAATATTGTACCATAAAGACAAAAATAACCATTTACTTAAAAGGAGCTTACCAAAGGTAAGTGTATTCAATACTTATTTTGTTTATTTTTACACATCTGCAAAACAGTTATCATAAGATGAGCCAGATCAGACCCAAATCAAACAATGCCGGTGTAGAGAACAAAAATAATGATGAGCCTTTTGCCGCTGATCTTAAGAAAACAGGCAATCTCACCGTCTTTGCTTTTCTTTGCCTTATTGCCGGACTAATCCTTATCACTTTCAAACTGTTCCTTCCGGCAGGTCTGCTGGTTATTT
>JAVEZD010000085.1:0-9228 GCA_034003165.1 Bacteroidales bacterium
CCAAATTATTTATAATATGAGCCTGAAGTGATAAAACAACAAATTACTTCAGTCATGGTACTCTTAAATAATAAAAGAGAAATTTCTGACGGAGTGAGGCAGGTCATTCAATCAATCTCTCAACAGCACCTATATCGGGAAGACCCTGCCTTATATTGCCGAAGAAGTCATCCTTCAGTCCGTTGGGAAACCCTTTGTCAATGGCGGGTGATCCGGCAGAAGGTGTCAGGTCAGTTGAAGATACGAAACCCTGAGTTGCATTCACCGAGCCTTCATCGTTGTCAAAGAATAACTTCCAGCCTTCAAATTTGTAATGAACGCCGGTCTGTCCCATGTAAAAAACAGTTTCTTCCTTATCGTAAATATTATTTCTCCATTCTATAAGCGAAGAAAGCAGGGAAGAAGGGTTAGTGGCTCCCCATACAGAATAGTTGAGGGCGCCGGAGAATATGTTGTTCCTGATATACAGATTCCTTGTACTCACCTGGTGAAGAAACGATATATAAATATCCTCTCCGTGTATATTCCTCGTCTTCTGGGCATGTGACCATCCCCTGCCCGCATCAGTACAGGTGTTGTTCTCAAAATAAATATCGCCGGCACTTCCTGTACAATCCATGTACCACCACTCGAAATGAAAGTCATTTCTCCTTAATATGTTGTTCCGGATATATATTCCCGAGACAAATACCGAATCATTCATATACTGCGATGTTATACCACTGTCGTAAACATCCGTGATCAGGTTTTTCTCAATTACTATATCTGCCACACTTCCCCACATCTCAATCCCGTTGCCCAGCCTGGTCGAACGTGGAAGCGTGCCGCCCATAAAGGATATTTCACAGTTCCTCACAGTTATGTTATGCGAGCGTGAGATGAAGATGCCGTGACGGGCAGCATAGCGCAGGTCGAAGCCGTCGATGGTAACATGGTTCCTTTCCCTTGCATGGATCAGTGATGGCATTATTGTAAGGGTTATTTCAATGTCGTTGTAAAATGAAGCGGGATTAACCGAAGAGAAAAGGATGACTGCCCTGGTATCTGTATCATAAATAAAATCTCCCTGTTTACTTAGTTCTTCGCGATTTAGTTTTCTCACACCGCAGCTTTCACCGTTGTTGAAGACAATGTTTCCGGCCTGAGTCCTTAACAGGGGATCCTTGTTTACCCATAGTTTGTCTCCTGCCTTAGACCAGTCTGCCTGCCTGTTTTTTTCAACCGATCCGTAAAAAAGCGGCTTTGGGCCAATGCCATATGAAGTATATACTATCCTCACTCCTGCAGCACCAGATTTACATTCGAGCGATCCTTCGCTTTCTGTTATCCGCCATACTCCTCCCCTTTTGAAAAAGACAGTATCTCCCGGCAGCAACCGTGCTGAATTAACCCTGGCAATGGTCGCCCAGGCAGCGGCATCTGAACGCCCGTCAGCCCTGTCATTGCCTCCCGGCTTTACATAGTATGCAGCGCCCGAAAGACTAAGGCTGAAAAAAAGCAATAATACGACATGGATATATTTCACTTTAAAACAGTAATATTGTGACGTCAGTAACCTATTATTCATGAACCAGAATTTATATTTCAAGCATTTATAATTAATCTATCATACATGCAGCTACTACATGAGGAATATTCCGGTTAACGGACTGAAACAGTACCGGACGCATTCTATGAGCGTGAATTTAATAAATTCCACGTAGCGGGGACAGCCTCATAGAAGTATTTTCTAACATACAAAGAGGATGACTGAAACTTATAATACTGATTTACTTTACCTTATCAATTTTCTACACAATAACTTAATCAGTAACATGAACGAAATTTTAAAGAATCAGAAAAATTATTTAAATTAAACAGCCTTACTTATAATTAAAATTGAAACTCCGGTTTAAAGCCTGAGTGCAGGTTTTTCAAGCGGATAAACAAATTACAAAATCACAACCAATTTAAACACTATAACTATGAAGAGAATCCTGACAATTACTTTAACACTGCTTTTTATTCTTGCCGGAAAGACAAGCGGCCAGGACGACAAGGCAATCCAGGATGCAAAACCAGCCTCCACTAACATTCCGGGGGCTGAGTATCCGCGTATTGATGCACAGGGCAGAGCTTATTTCCGTATTTCTGCTCCGTCAGCCGAGACCGTTACAGTCTCACTGGGCAACGTAGCCCTGACCAAAGGAGATGATGGTGTCTGGACCGGATGGACAGCTCCGCTGGATCCGGGTTTCCACTATTACTCACTAAGGATTGATGGGGTTGAAGTCAACGAACCCAACAGCGAGACTTTCTTTGGATCGGGAAAGGTGATGAGCGGCATTGAGGTTCCTGAAGAAGGAGTTGATTTCTATCACGTCAAAAAGGTTCCCCACGGACAGATCGCTTCATTCTGGTATTTTGCTGAATCGACCGGTGAGACAAGGCAGGCATATGTATATCTCCCGCCGGATTATCTGAAGAACAGCGACAAGCGTTATCCCGTTCTTTATCTTCAGCACGGCATGGGAGAAGACAGGCGCGCATGGGCCAACCAGGGCCGCACCAACTTCATCCTCGATAACCTTATTGCCGAAGGTAAGGCTAAGCCTATGATTGTTGTTATGGAAGACGGAGGCATTGCAGCAGGCATGAGAGCTCCCAGTCGTCCACAGGGCGCCCCGGGTCAGCAGGCACAGGGACAAAGACAGCCGCAGGGACAGGGACAGCCGGGACAGGGTCAGCAGGCTCAGGGACAGAGACCGCCGCAGGCTCAGGGTCAGCCGGGTCAGGGTCAGCCGGGTCAGGGACAGAGGCCCCCGATGGGTCAGCGTCCGGGCGGACCGGGTCAGGGACCTGGTATTCCTTCTTTCTGGGACGGATTCGGACAGGTTATTGTCAAAGATCTCATCCCGGCTATTGATGCCAACTTCAGGACACTCGCCAACAGGGAGAACCGTGCTATGGCCGGACTCTCTCTCGGTGGCACCCAGACCTACCAGATCACCCAGGCTAACCTCGACAAGTTCGCTGGGATTGGCATCTTCAGTGCTCCCTTTGGCTTCCCCGGTGTTGAAAGCGGATATAACGGGCTTCTTTCAAAACCCGACGAATTTGCAAAACAGGTTAAGGTTTTCTATATAAGCATGGGTTCAAAGGAAGGTGCCGGAACCGGAAGATCTATTCATGAAGCGCTTGAAGAAGCCGGTGTAAAACATGTCTATTTCGAAGCTCCCGGAACAGCCCACGAGTTCCAGACATGGCGAAAGAGCCTTCATGGCTTCACCCAGCTGTTGTTCAGGGACTGATATTAAAATCATTACGGACCCGGCTTAAGGGTTTCGTCACTAACCCCGTGAAGAGAAGGAGAAATCCCGGTTTTCACGGGGTTTTGTTCATATTCTTAACAAACTGTGACGGTGAGATCCCGAACTGTTTCTGGAAACTTGTGGAGAAATAAGAGGGAGAAGAGAAGCCTACCAGATAGGACACTTCGCTTATTCTGAAGTCCCCTTCAGAAAGCAGCTCAGCAGCTTTCTTCAGCCGTGCCAGCCTTATGAATTCAACGGTATTAAGGTCGGTAAGAGCCTTAACCTTCCTGTAGAGAGTCGACACGCTGACGCCCATTATCCCTGCTATCATCTCAACACTCAGGTCGGTCTTCGAGAAGTTGTCCATGAGTGTTGAGTTCAGCTTTTTAAGAAACTCCTCATCTGTCTTATTCATTGCCACCGATCTGAAGTGGACAAGGGGTGAACTCAGGAAATTCTGTCTTTCGAGGTTGCGGTTCTTTATAAGGTTGGCAATCTGAGCCATAAGCAGGTCGGTTGTAAATGGCTTTTCTATATAGGCATCAGCCCCTGAGTCAAGGCCCTCTATCCTGGCATTCAGGTGGATGGTCGCTGTAAGGAGTATGACCGGGATATGGCTGAATTCAACATCCGAGCGGATACGCCTGCAGAGTTCATAGCCATTCAAAGCAGGCATAATAACATCACTCACCACCATCGTGAAATTGTATTTCTTAAGGGCCTTAAGGGCTTCTTCACCGTTATGTGCAAGCACTACGTTATATTCCGACGATATCTCCTTTCCTATGAACCTGCCCATCTCAATCTCGTCCTCAACAAGAAGGATAAGCGGTCGCTGTCCGTCAGAGGTGTTGAAGATCTCAAAGTCGTGGTATTCGCCCGGCAGCCCGGTTTCGGCAACTGATTCCTCATTGGTTCCATCCTCGGGAAGCTTCTGCAGTTCAAGAATGAAGGAATTACATGTTTTATCTGAGATATCGAGGTAAAGGCGGCCATGATGAAGGTCGGCCAGCGACCTTGCAAGGGAAAGTCCCAGACCCGTACCTTTTTCACCGGGCTTGTCAAAATCAATCTGGTAAAAAGGTTCAAAGATCTTCTCCCTGAACTCCTCAGGTATACGGCTGCCATCGCTTTTTACAATTATCCTTACTGTATCACCCGTTTCAATACTGTATCCCATGCTGACATCCACCTTTGAGGAAGCAAATTTAAGGGCATTCGAAAGCAGGTTACTCATTATCTTGGTCAGGGCTTCTCTGTCAACAGGCATTATGAATTGCTGTGAAGGCCGGCGGTAACGCATTTTTATCCTCTTCTCAATACTGTAAGGAAGGAAGAGGTTGAAGGTTGATTCAATAAGCTCATTAAGGTCGGTTCTGACAAAACTAAGCCTGAACATTTCCTTTTCAGTCTTTCTGAAGTCGAGCAGCTGGTTGGTAAGACTCATGAGTCTGTCGGCGTTTCTTCTTATTATAAGCAGGTTTTCCTCAGTGTCCTTCGGGTAACGGGCTCCCGATCTGAGTATCCTGTCGAGAGGGCCCTTGATGAGAGTCAGGGGTGTGCGAACCTCATGGGTTATGTTTGTAAAGAAGTTGATCTTGGCATTAAGTATCTCCTTTTCCTTTCCCGCCTCTATTATATCTATCTTTCTTTGCTGTTCCAGAGCCTTCTTTTTAAGATAGAAGCTAAGAATAGTATAGATCAGCGCTATGATGGCGGCAATATAAAGTATATAGGCCGGCATAGAGAACCAGACAGGAGGAGAGATATCAATGTCAAGCACAGACTCTTCAGTGCTCCAGTTTTCACCGTCAGGCGAAGACTGCACTCTCAGCCTGTATTCACCGGGCCGCAGATTTGTATAGTAAACCTTCCTGTTACCTTTAATCAATACCCAATCCTGGTCGGAACCTTCCATCCGGTATTTGTATCTGATAAGGTCGGGACTTGTAAATGCCGGAGACACGAAGTCAATGCTCAGCGAAGACTGGTAATGTCTGAGCTGTATGCGATCGTTGACAAGGACTGATCTGAAACCCGGTGACCCTTCTTTGTTTGTTATGTATTCCTCACCGTTGACCTGAAACCCGGTAAAGTAAACGGGAGGATTGTATGTATTCTCTTTAATATCTGAGGGGTAGAAAGAGACAAGACCACTGATGCTTCCGAAGTACATCTTTCCGTCGCTGTCCATAAAGGCTGAGTTATAGCTGAAGTTATTATCCGGAATCCCGTCCTCCCTTGAATACTTCCTGAATTTTCCCGTGGCAGGATCAAGACGTAGCAGGCCCCGGGTGGAAGAGACCCATAGTTCTCCCGAAGCATCCTGAAGCATAGCGCAGAAGATGGTCGATCCCAGATCCTTTCCATTGTCAAATCTTACGGGTAGTCCAGTGCTGTCATCAATATAGCTGATACCCCGGCCCTCGGTCAAAACCCAAAGCCTGCTATCCCTGTCCTCAAATACTGATGTTATATGTCCGCCTACAGGGTTTTCACCAGCCTCATTCCCCGACGTAACCCTGATGCAGGTCCCGGACGATCTTTGGTACCTGAACAAACCATTCCCGTAGGTTCCTATCCAGATATCCCCGTGCAGATCTTCGTAGAGGTCGTGAATAAAATTAAAGGGAGCAACAGCTTCAAGGAAATCCCATGATGTATTTCTTCTGTCATACCTGTATAGACCGCTTACACCTCCTGCGAAAACCTCGCCGTGTGAAGTACCAAGCATCGTTATAAAGGTATTGGTTCTCAGACCGCTTTGCCCGTCACCTGCTTCAAAATGCCTGATTATCCTTTCAGAAGGTATGTCCATTATGTAAATACCTCTGTCGTTGGTGGCAATCCACAGACTGTCGCCTGTTACAAGCAGGCCCTGGATATTACGGCTACCAATATTGTCATGTTGCGTTCCTGAATAAAAGTCGGAGAATTTCCCCGACCGCGGGTCATACCTGAAAAGGCCTGCATCTTCGGTGCCGATCCATATATTGCCTTCAGCGTCGGCCCGCATTTCCCTTACTACGTTTCCGTTAAGGGATCCGGGAAGTCCTGTCGGATAAAACTTCTCAAATGACTTATAATCACCCGGAAGGTAGCTTACCCCTCCGTAAAAGGTACCTATCCACACCCCTCCTTCCCTGTCGCGGGTGATGGAGCGGATGGCGTTGTTCGACAATGAATAGGGGTCGGTATTTATTTTCTGAAGGTTTGTTACAAAGCCCGTGCTAAGGCTGTAAATATGGATACCCGTTTCGGTACCGATCCAAATCTCATCTTCATCATACATGCTGGCTGTTCTGATAAGCATTTTACTGAACTGCCGGCTGTCGTCAGGAAGAGTGCTGACCCTGCTGCTTCCTGGCTCAACAAGTTTCAGTCCCGCCGTGCTGCTTGCCACGATCAGTCTTCCGTCACCGCGGTCGAGAATATTAATCAGGCGGGCTGAAGAAGAAAGCTCTTCGTAGTCAAGGACCCTGATACCTGTGAAAGCCTCATTCTGAACATCATACCTGTAAATCTTCCCATCGGTGGCACAGAACCATATATCTCCGTTTGATGACATGTCGGCACTCAGAGGAACGAAATACTGGCCGGCGGGGAAGATTTTTGCACTCCCGGTCGCTTTTGTATAGCGGATAATCCCGGTATAGGTTACAATCCAGATGTTGCCATCGTTATCGGCTATGATATCCTGAATGAAGAGTCCGGGACCCTGGTTTTCAGGACCAATGGTTCCGAAGAAATCACTTTCGGGGATATAATAGCACAGACCGTCAGAGGTCCCTGTCCATATCCAGCCGTCCTTATCTTCGCACAGGGCTGTCACGAAGTTGTGAATAAGCGAGTTGGGCACTGCGGGGTCGTGGAGAAAGACTTTGAACTGATAGCCGTCAAAGCGGGTAAGTCCCTCCCTGGTCCCGAACCACACAAATCCCCTCCTGTCCTGGATACATGCCATGACGGTGTTATTGGACAGGCCGTCATCATTCCTGTAGTTCCTGAAATAGTATGATCTCCCTACGGCAGGAAGGGAAAGGATGACAACAAGAAGAAGTGAAAAGAAATATCTCATCCCCGCATTCAATAAATGAAAGCGAAAAATATTCATTATTTGGATTGATCCGTATGTTTTCCTGTCAAATCCTTTTCAATTTCTTTTAAAAGGAAGATTGCAGAGACGGCCTTTGACACTATTGTCTTTCCCTTATTATTCTGTTTTCTCCACGGTAGCTTCTGATAGTCCCGGTTTTCCTCAGGTATCCGATGGTTGCATCGGCAGTCCTGACATACAATGAATGTCCCGGATCTTCATGCCTGTACCTGTAAACCTGTGTCATATAGCTGTTCATGGCAACGGTATAGGTTCTGTCAAGGTTGACTGGATTGCCATCCATATCCAGCAGGGTAAAACTCACAGGCTTTCCCGAAGCATCGGTTCTGATAAGAATCTTTATTCCTGATGGATAGAGAGGGGCATCATCGTCAACCGGGAAAGCTGCTTTCATAAGGTCGATGATCTCATGTCCGGTAAGACGTGTAAGGATAAGGTTGTTTCCAAAGGGATCGAGCTGGTAGATGTTCATCATCGTCACAGGTCCTTTCGGCAGGTGATTTATGCGGACCCCTCCGGGGTTAACCAGGGCGATATCTGCACCGGCGGCCGATCTCTGGGCATCAGCCATGAGGTAGCCCAGTTCCGCATAGGATGAGAAATCGTCCGTGGCTGTGGCAACAACCTCATTAAGTGAAGGGTTGTCATTGTATTTATCAACCATAGCCCTGACGGATGGTTTTTCTTTGATAGAGTTTCTTATATCGACAAGCTGCATGGAGCGTTCGAGGGTCCCGTCGCTTTTAAGGTTCAGTTTGATGAGGGTTCCGAACGAGAGTTTATTGGAGGCCTGGGTTATAAGAACATCGTTATGGATCTGTTCCCTGTCTACTTTTGTATGGGAGTGTCCGCCAATTATAAGATCTATTCCCCCGGGCAGGGTCTCAGCCAGCCTGACGTCGCTTTCGAAGCCAAGGTGGGTAAGGGCTATCAGGATATCGCTGCTGTCGGTGAGGTACATGTATTTTGGTGCGGTCTCAAAGGGTGAGCTGAACACGAATTCTTTCAGGTTATCGGGATGTGAATCGGGGATGCCATTCTGGTTGATCTGCAGGAGTCCCAGGAAAGCCAGTCTGAGGCCGTTCTGCAGGGTAATGATCTTATAGGGAGCAAGTTTTATTGGAAGAGAGGGGCTGGCTGATACGTTGGCGCAGATAAAGTCAAAGTCAGCTTTTTGAGTAAGGTTGGCAAATCCGGCTGGACCTGTATCGAACTCATGGTTTCCTACGGCGCTGAGGTTGAACCCCGTTGCGTTCATCAGGTCGATAACGGGGAAGCCTTTCTCGGGGTACTGGTCGCTGACCGGATTTCCTGTCTGGTTATCGCCACCGCTAACGACTAGCATTGTGGGGTAAAGATTTCTAAGGCTGTCGGTTATCCAGGCAAGCTTAGGGAAGTTGTCTATTGTGGCATGGATGTCATTAACGGCGAAGATGACAGCCTGTCTGTCGGGAACCACTGTGGAAGCCGTTTTCAGGCGGGTTGAACAGGAGCTGAGGATTATGCCTGTGACTATAAGGGTCAAAATCAATGTCAGGGTATTACGTTTTCTCCCTGACAGTCCTGTAAAGAGCGAGTTGCCGTCCGAAAGTTCACCATCGGGGGCGACTTCGTTGCCGTAGGGGTCGGTGATACGTGGAATACGGCGTGGTATTTTCCGGCCTGTATGTGAATAGAATTTCAGCACAGCCTCTTTAGCTCTGGCTCCGTTGTGGACTTCGAGCATGACATTGTTGACCGAGATTTTCATATGGATGGTTTAGTGTATAAATCAGAATTTAAAATACAACAATTTTGGCAATCAGAAAGTTTGAAAAT
>JAVEZD010000086.1:0-9225 GCA_034003165.1 Bacteroidales bacterium
CCATCCGGATAAGGGCTGCGGGACCGATGAAGTTGACTTCCATAAGATGCCTGGCATCGTCGCTGGTCAGCTTCATGAAGTCGCCGGTGATGAGGATTCCCGCGTTGTTAATAACAATATCAAGAGAACTGAACCTTCTGTAAAGCTGTTCTTTTATCTGCGACTCCTGTTCATCAGTCCTGGCAAGGTCCATAACAATGTAAGTGACATTTCCATGTTTGCTGCCACTGACCAGCTCTTTCAGTGCAGCCTCATCTCTTCCTGTTGCAACTATTTGATTGTCTTTGCTTTTTGCATAGTAAGTCACAACCTCGCGACCGATACCGTGACTTCCGCCATTAACCAGAATATTCATTTCAGGGCCAGGTTATTTAAATATCCTTTTTTTTTGTTTATTTGTCTGATACTTTGTAAAGGTAATAAATTGCCTTTACGATACGTGCAAAAAACAGATTTCAGTTATGTTAAACAGGTATCTTATATTACTGTTTTTCATCCTGCTGCTTCCATCAGCAGTTTATTCACAGGATGACCTTGATTATGTTCCTCCCCTTAAGGAAAGGTTTTTTTTCGGAGGCAGTTTCGGGCTGCAGTTTGGCACTATCACAGACATACAGGCCTCGCCTGTTGTAGGAATATGGGCGCTTCCCCGTCTGGGTATAGCCGCCGGTCCCAACTACAGGTACTACAGTTTCAGATCCTCAAACACGCATATTTACGGAGGCCGGTCCTATCTTCAGTATATTTTCCTGAGGGATATAAGCTCGGTTATCCCTATAGGCATTAATACCGGAATTTTCCTTCATGGTGAATACGAACTGCTGAGTCTCGAATCGGCTTACTGGAAAAATCCTTATATGAGCGGCCGTTTCACAACCTCCACTCTTCTTCTGGGGGCGGGACTTTCCCAACAGACAGGTCGCAGATCATCTCTCAACTTTATGGTCCTCTGGCCTGTAAATGACACAGAATATGGCATTTATAGTAATCCCGAAATAAGAATTTCTTTTCTGTTTTGATTTTATGTGATTAGCCCACAAATTGTTATCTTTACCGGCTCAAAAAAAACAGGAAGAATGAAAATTGAAAAAAACACGATGGTCTCTCTCATTTATGAACTCAGGGAGTCAGGTAAGGAAGGCAGGATTATTGAGGCACTCGAGGAAAATCGTCCTCTGCAATTTATTTATGGCTCAGGCAGGTTGCTTCCGTCTTTTGAAAGCAATATTTCCGGACTTTCCCAGGGAGAAAGTTTCAGCTTTATCTTAAGTGCGGAAGATGCCTATGGTGAGAAGGAGGAGAGCATGATCATCGATGTTCCGGTTTCGGTTTTTACAAAAGACGGGAAAGTGGATGAAACAATCTGCCAGGTAGGTAATGAGGTACCCATGATGGATTCACAGGGAAATCCCCTTACCGGTGTTATCAATGAGATCACTGATACACATGTTAAGATGGACTTCAATCATCCAATGGCAGGTGTAGACCTTTGTTTCTCCGGAAGGATTACTGAAGTCAGGGAAGCCTCCCTGGAAGAACTGGACGCACTGAAACATAATCATTCATGCTCTTCATGCGGCAGTCACAGCAGTAACGGATGCCAGGGCTCCTGCAGCGGCGATGATGAAAATCTTTAACAGGAACGGATAAAGTCAGTTGATTAATACACTGGCACTTTTTATATCTTCAGGATCTCACCTTCAGATCGTGCAATAACAACAGCTGCACAGGTATCACCATATACATTTATTGTAGTCCTGAACATATCAAGTATCCTGTCTACAGCCAGTACAAGACCAATACCTTCCATCGGCAGTCCGACGGCCTTAAGCACAACAGCCATCATAACCAGTCCGGCCATAGGTATCCCCGCCGACCCTATGGCAGCCAGAAGCGCTGTAAAAATTACAAGCAGTTGTTGCGTTATACTCAGGTCTATCCCGTAAGCCTGGGCAATGAACATCACAGCCACACATTCGTACAGAGCAGTGCCATCCATATTTATGGTGGCACCAAGTGGCAGGGTGAAACTGGCAATCCTGTTTGAGACACCGTCCCTGTTTTCCACAGCTTCCATTGACAGAGGAAGTGTTGCATTAGATGATGATGTAGAAAAGGCTGTTAATAAGGGTGTTGCCATATTCTTAAGATGCCTGAGCGGGTTGGCACGACCGATGAATCTCACCAGCAGGGGCAGTGTGACCAGCCCGTGAAAAAGCAGTCCTGCCATCACAGTAAGTGTATATAATCCCAGACGGCCGAGTACATCACTTATACTGTTCCCTATTATTATCTGCTGGGCTATTACCTTTGCCGTAAGACTGAAAATTCCAAGGGGGGTAAAACGGATTATAAAAAGTGTAATCTTCATTATCACATCCAGGGCAGCGTTAAGGACATCATTAAGAACCCTGCTCCTGTCTGGTTCAACCCTTGTTATGAAGTAACCTGCAATAACGGCAAAAAAGATTACCGGAAGCATCTGTCCCTCCGCCATAGCATTAAAGATGTTGTCGGGTATTATATTTTTCAAAGTACTTCCGAAACTCTCTCCGGCAAGGGAAATATCTTCAACCGGAACCCTGAACCCAAGATCTGAACCTTCTCCCGGCTTTATTAGGGATACAAGTGTAAAACCTGTTAAGATTGCCGCCAGCGTCGAGAAAAGATAAAATCCGATTGTCTTCATTCCAAGTCTTCCCAGACTGCCACTGCCTCCTGTGGATGAAACTCCCGTGGTTACAGAAAGGAGTACCAGAGGCACTATAATCATATTAAGGGCCCTTAGGAATATTTCTCCCATCCAGTCGGTGTAAACAGTAGCCGTTGCAAAGAAATAACCGAACAACCCTCCGGCAAACATGGCAGACAATATCTGGTAATGAAGGGGAAATGATAAGCGTCGCAGACCCATAGTTATCGTATTTGCTTCATAAAGAAATACAATCCATCGGAATTATCCTTCCCCGACATACTTTTTTTTTATTTAAAACCCTGCAGGGAAAGAATATTCCGTAGAAGGGGCAGGATCTGCCATGAAAAACGCCCGGATTTCGATTTAAGCTTTCAAACATAAAAAAGGCAGGACTCAGACCCACCCCAACATTACTTAAGTTTGTTAAAAAGTCCCGGATTACAAATGTAAACAAGCTCAATTTAAAGCAATATTACAAATGTAATTACATTTTATCCATCAGTTTATTTACAAATGTTATTATTATGGCATAATAGGATAATAATATCATATATAATTATTATTCAATATAATACAAAGATCATATTAAGTTTTGATATATAGATTTGCTACCTTAAATGATAATATGAATATTTTGAGATTAGAATATTACTATAAAGTACAGTATGCTAGTATAATACATATCTAAAATCAAGTTTTACATCAATAGGTTACAACAATAACTACGTTTACGCGGAGACAATGAACCGCTACTTATTTATTAAAAAGTTACATAACTACACACTAAATTACAGTTGTAAACAAGATTAAGTTACATAAGTAATGCATTTAATATTTACATTTGTAATAAGCATTATTAATATAAGTTCTCATTATTTACAGTGATGACGGCATGCATTTAATTTAAGAAATATCAGGTTGTCTGTAAGCTGTATGGCTGGTTCTGTAAGGGGCCGGATGTAGAAGTAGCATAGAAATCAAACTATCAACGGATGAAAGAGCGTATTTCAGATTTTCTCAGGAGTGAAAACAAGACTTCAGCGCAATTTGCAGAAGAAATAGGTGTTCAGCCTTCCGGGATTTCACATATTCTTTCAGGCAGGAACAAGCCAAGCCTTGATTTTGTTGTCAGGATGCTTGAGACTTATCCTTCCCTATCCTTTGAATGGCTTTTATTCGGAAAGGGTCAGATGTACAGGGAAAAAACTCTCACCGAGCTTTTCTACAGTGAAAACACTCCTGAGGCTGACAAGAATGAAACAGCAACGGGTTCCGAAGATAAAGTAAAAATAATGCAGGAAACGAAAGAAAAATCCCTGTCTGACCGGGAAGGCCCCATCATAAAGGATAATTTGAAAATAGACAGGATAGTGTGGTTCTACAATGACAACACTTTCAGGGAGTATTTTCCGGGAAATGAAAACTGAATATTTTACAGTGATACTTTAAAAAAGTATATTTGCTGTAAAGAATAATCATGCCAAAAAGAACTGAAGACTTACGTATAACCGGCAACAGAAAGATCAACAAGGATCACTTTATTCTGGATTTATTAAGTGAAAGAGGTCTTCCAGAGCTTAAACCCGGACAGTTTGTGCAGGTCAGGATAGATGGGAGTCAGTCAACCTTTCTGCGCAGACCGATTTCGATTCATGATGTTGATTATGAAAGTAATACCATCAGGCTGCTTGTACAGATAGTTGGAAAAGGAACACAAAAGCTATCTGAGGCTGAGCCTGGTACCCTTTTAAACCTTATATATCCCCTTGGTAACACCTTCAGTATGCCTTCAGGCGGCGAAAAGATCCTTCTTATAGGGGGAGGCTGCGGAGTGGCTCCGCTATTGTTCCTGGCGAAGCATCTTAAATCTTCAGGTTTTGTTCCCGATATCTTACTTGGGTTCAGGAACAGCGAAAGAATAATGGAGATAGACGAATACAGTGCAGCGGGTAATGTTTTCATCGCTACAGAGGACGGTTCGGAAGGGGCGAAAGGCTATGTGACGGATCATCCGCTTCTGAAATCAGTTGCCTTCGACAGGGTGTTCTGTTGTGGTCCGGAAAGGATGATGAAGGCCGTTGCCCGTTATTGCGGAGAGAATAACATTAATTGCGAAGTGTCTCTCGAGAAGCTGATGGCATGCGGAATAGGGGTTTGTCTGTGTTGTGTGGCCGAAACTGTAAGGGGCAATGTCTGCACCTGTACTGAGGGCCCTGTTTTTAATACAAAAGAATTAAAATGGTAGATACGGGCATATCGATAGGCAGGTTAAGGTTCAGAAATCCTGTCCTTACAGCCTCCGGTACATTTGGTTATGGTTCTGAATTTACAGATTTTCTTGATCTGTCTGAACTTGGGGGCATCATACTAAAGGCAACCACTCTTGAGCCCAGGGAAGGAAACCCCTATCCCAGGATGGCTGAAACACCATCAGGTATGCTTAATTCGGTCGGTCTTCAGAACAGGGGTATGGATTATTTCGAGACTAAGATTTATCCTGTTGTCTCTCAGTTCGATACAAATGTGATTATGAACATCAACGGGAGTACGGTTGATGATTATGCCGCTCTTGCCCAGCGTGCCGGGAAACTGGAGAAAATATCTGCCATTGAGCTTAATATTTCATGTCCCAATGTAAGAATGGGAGGGATGGCCTTCGGTACGAATACAGAGACTGCACGTGAGGTAATTAAACGTGTCAGGGCTGTATATCCGGGGGTGTTGATAGTAAAGCTCTCGCCCAATGTTACTGATATAGTGTCGTTTGCAAGAATATCAGAGGAGGAGGGAGCTGATGCAGTATCTCTTATTAATACGCTGCTCGGCATGGCTGTTGATACTATTGCCATGAAACCTTCGCTTTCTACAGTTACAGGCGGCCTTTCAGGTCCGGCCGTCAAGCCGGTTGCCCTCAGAATGGTATGGCAGGTTGCAAAAGCTGTTTCGATCCCGGTTATAGGAGTGGGAGGGATCATGACAACAGAAGATGCCCTGGAGTTCTTCCTTGCCGGTGCTTCAGCAGTAGAAGTGGGAACGGCCTCATTTATTGATCCTTCTGCTTCCGTTAAAATTGTTAAGGGAATTACTGATTACCTGGAAGCCAGGGGATTCGGTGGTCTGAGGGATATAGTAGGCTTTATAAACCGTTAAGATGCTGCTTTAAGATGCTGCTTTAATATGCAGCTTACATTTTTTCTAATTTTCTTATTTTATTTTTTGTTCGGAATATAATTATTATCTTTTGCTTCAATTTAATAAGAATCCTGAATAATCAGATTTAATTCATTAACCAGTACTTATAAACATGGCAGATAATACATATGTAGATGATCTGGATAGAAAAATTCTTGATATCATAACAAAGAATGCCAGGGTACCCTACCTCGAGGTTGCAAGGGAATGCGGGGTCTCAGGCGCTGCAATTCACCAGCGTGTTCAGAGACTTATGAGGATAGGTGTTATAAAAGGGTCCGAATTCAAGGTTGATCCTGTTCTTGTCGGATTTAAAACCTGTGCCTATATAGGGATCTTTCTTGACCATCCCAACCATTTCAGGGAGGTAATAGATGAATTCAAGGATATTCAGGAAATAATTGAATGTCATTATACTACGGGAAACTATTCGTTGTTCATTAAGGTATATGCCTACGACAATGAGCATCTCAGGTCCATTCTTACTGATAAGCTCCAGACTATCCCGGGTGTTGTACGTACCGAAACCCTTATTTCACTTGAGGAATCCATTAACAGACAGATTCCTGTGCTTTCCAAATAAGCACAGGTCATTTAACACCTGATATTGAGTGTTTAATTCAGAACCTTGATTTTTTGTTTAGATAACCTTAATTAACTATTAATAATCAACTACAAAAACTAACTAACAATGAAAAAAATCATCTTTATTCTGGCTGCATTTGCACTGACACTGTCTTCCTTTGCCCAGGCTCCTGATTTTTCAGGCAAGTGGAAGCTTAATTCAGCAAAGAGCAAGCTGGGAGATCAGTTCAGCATGGCCCCTGCAACGGTATCTATAGTTCAGAAAGGCAATGATTTCAGTATTGAAAAGGTATCTGACTTTGGTGGTCAGGAGTTTACTCTTTCAGAAAAATACACCCTTGATGGTAAAGAATGTGTGAACGCAGGATGGCAGGATTCGCAGAGAAAATCGACTGCTGTATGGTCGGCTGACAAGAAGTCTCTTAAGATTACATCGAAACTAAGTATCGGTGACGGGGGCGATATGACTATTATCGAGGTATATAAGATGGATGGGGCAAACATGATTATCGAATCAAGTTCATCATCTTCATTCGGTGATATGGCCGAGACAATGGCTTACGACAAAGTCTGAAAGTAATAAGAAAAAAAAAGCCGTCCCCCGGAATGAAGGACGGCTTTTTTTATTTTTTTCTCACAAGTCGCAGGTAATAAACGGCACCTGCCGTGTTTCCGGGCAAAGCCTGAAACTTCACCCTTACCGTTTCCTTTCCTTTAACCATCTCATCTGGTATGGGATACTCAATATCAAAGAAGCGGCTCTGATTCCATCTTCCGGTATTATCTTCCGAAACAAGCAAGGTGTCGTCAATAAAAATGTTGAATCTCCTGTTTCCCCATTCAGCTCCCCAGTAACGGACACGAAGGTTCAGCTCACTTTCTGAATTTGTTGACAACAGATAGCTGAAATAGCCATTACCCCTGGCGTCGCGCCAGAACTCGTTCTGTGTGTTTCCGGTGCCCGAGTTAAGCTTTTCAATCAGGTGGTCAGCTTCAGGCTGTTGTTCGCCCGGAGCAACAAAATCGACAGTTCTTCTCTGAAGATCAACTCTTTCTTTTTCAACCATTGAAAGAGAATCAAGGTAGCTTGTATACTGTTTATCGTTTAGCCACATCCAGTAAACCATATACCTTTCATCGTGAATCCTGAAAAACGGTTCAAGGATCAGTCCCGGAGAATTGACAATGTTAAGGTTTGAGGCAGAAAAGGAGAGAGCTTTACCTTCCACGGGAGTCAGTTTCGATATAATATCTTTTTCCGAATCCTCAACGATAACAGGTGCTTTGTCAACCGGAAGCCTTTCTCCTGCTGCAATATGAGCCCATCTTCCATCATCGGCAACAAGTCCTCTCAGATCTTCCTTGCCTGTTCTGGCACCCAGAAGAATGGGACCGTACATGACTGCAAGGTATTGAGGGACGTTTGGCATTTTTTCAACAGAAAGGTGCATCGGAAGCATAATACTGACCTCATCACCCTTTTTCCATTTCCTTTTGATTGCTATATATGAAGAAGGACCTCCGGTAAAAGCATAATCCTTACCGTTGATGCTTATCCTCATGTCACCACTGCTCACCCAGGAGGGATACCGGACCATTAGCGTAAATGAGCCTTTGCCTTCCTTGATTCTCAGTCTGGTCTGTTCCTCATCGGGAAAGCCGGTTTCCTGGACTATTTTAATTCCTTTTTTGCGCCAGTTGAGTTCTGATTCGACAAAGAGGTTAAGAAAAAGTGAGTCGTTGCTATGGGTGTAAATGAACTGATTATATTTACCGTGATTCTCCATCCCGCTTCCTACACAGCACCACATGCCCTCATTAGGTGCAGAGTACACTCTGTAGTGTCTGGGCCGTACTGGGGTGAAGTATACATAACCTCCATGGTCGGGGTGTTGTGTTGACAGGATATGGTTGAACATGGTACGTTCATAGTAGTCTGAATATTCTGCCAGAGGATTTACCCTGAACAGGTTTTCAGTAAGCTTCAGCATGTTATAAGAGTTACATGTTTCAGGACCCTCCACGTCAACTATAAAGTCCGTGCATGCTTCCACCCCGGGAAAGAATTCCCTCCTGCTGTTGCCCCCAAAGGCCAGGCTGCGGTTTCCTGTTACTGTTTCCCAGAAGAAGCGGCCGGCCCGTGTATATTTATCATCATCAGTGAGCTCGGCAATTCTTTGAAATCCAACGGCTTTCGGGACCTGGGTGTTGGCGTGTTTATTATCCAGGTTATCAGTCCCTGCAGCCATGGCATCGAGAAGCATGTTATGTGAAAACCTTCTGGCTGCGGTAATATATTTCTGATCGCCTGTCATCTGAAAGGCATCAGCAAATATTTCATTCATCCCGCCATGTTCCGTATCAAGCATTTCCTGCATCTGTTCATCTGAAAGACCGGATGTTATTTCAATTCCCCAGTCGCAGAATTCAAGAAAGATCCTTTTAGCCTCTTCGTTTCCTGTATACAGCCAGGCATCACGCAGGCCTGAATACAGCTTGTGGACATTATACCACGGGACCCATGCCGAGCGGTAGGCTGAAAAGTTACCTTCCTTAAGAGTACTCCATATCCTCTTGCTGTCAGGCACACCTCCTATATATCCTTTTCCCCAGGAGGGGTTATTTGCTGTATTGGCATCCTGGCATTCTTTAAGCTCAGAAATGAAATAGTCCATTCGTCTTTTGCATTCAGCATCACCTGTTGAAGCATAGTTAATGGCCATGGCTGAAAGGTAATGCCCACCTACATGACC
>JAVEZD010000087.1:0-9207 GCA_034003165.1 Bacteroidales bacterium
CAGTCAGGTTCTTTCGGCAGCAACCCACTTGTAAACCTTGTCGGAACGCCTGAGATAAGCTTCCGAAGGTATTGAACAGAACTCACCCCTGGCAGCTTTTTCTGCCGGCTTAAGATCTACCCGGATCTCACCGACAATAATTTTCTCAACTCCCGTAGTAGGGCCCGTGACAAGTATGGTGTCGCCTGTATTCAGGTCACCGTTCTCAAGCTTTATCTCAGCAACTTTAAGCCTTGTAAAGTAATTGGTAACTTTTCCAAGGTAGACCTTCTTCATAGTGGCCGACGATCCGTATCTGTTATTCCATTCCCCCATTTTCTGTCCGAGGTAATAGCCATCCCAGAAACCCCTGTTGAATACTGCAGAAAGTCTCCGCCTCCAGTCTTCAATCCTGGCCTGAGTATAGTTTCCCTCACAAACGGCAGTGACAGCCTCATCGTAACATGAACATACCGTACTTACATATTCAGGGGAGCGGGCCCTGCCCTCTATCTTGAGCACCCTTACTCCTGCATCTGTCATCCGGTCAAGAAAACCTATTGTGCAAAGGTCTTTTGGTGACATTATGTATTCGTTGTCTACTTCAAGCTGGTATCCCGATTCCTTTTCAGTGACTACCCATGCCTTGCGGCAGGTCTGGTAACACTGGCCACGGTTGGCCGATTTATTGTTTTCGTGAAGGCTCAGGTAACACTTGCCCGAAATGGCCATGCAAAGCGCTCCGTGGGCAAACATCTCTATCCTGAGCGGGGCACCGGATGGACCCCTGAGATCCTCACTTACTATCCTTTCATGAATCCTGGCTACCTGGTCCAGGTTAAGCTCCCTTGCCAGTACCGCTACATCGGCCCATTTTGAATAGAACCTGAGGGCCTCGAAATTGGAGATGTTGAGCTGGGTTGAAAGATGAACCTCCATGCCCCTGCCATAAGCATAGTTTATTACCGAAAGGTCGGAGGCTATGATGGCAGAAACCCCGCTATCCACTGCAGTATCAACTATCTCCTGCATCTGACTCACCTCATCGTCGTATACAACAACATTTACAGTCAGATAGCTCTTCTTCCCGTAATCGTTGCATACCGATACTATTTCCTTAAGATCTTCAGAAGTGAAATTAACAGACGAGGCAGCCCTCATGTTAAGTTTCCCGATCCCGAAATACACCGAGTCGGCACCGCTTTTAAGTGCAGCCATCAGTGACTCGCGCGAGCCTGCCGGAGCCATTATTTCTATATCTTTTCTCTCCATCTTTTGACTTTCTGACTTCCTTTTAGGCTTCCCTTGAATTCATCACTATCCTTATGCATGATCCTTTTCCTGGCTCTGATGACCTGACAAATATTTTTCCGCTGTGATATTCCTCAATTATCCTTTTTGCAAGAGACAGACCCATACCCCAGCCACGCTTTTTAGTGGTGAAGCCGGGATTGAAGATCTTTCTGAAGGCTGTTTTCGGAATTCCCTTGCCCGTATCTGATATGTCAATAATTGTCTTCTCACCCGACAGTATCCTGATTGTAAGATCACCGCTGCCTTCCATGGCGTCAATGGCATTCTTGCATATATTTTCTATAACCCATTCAAAGAGTGCCGGGTTGACAGGCACTATAACCTCTTTCTCACTATCGAAGTCGAGGCTGAAGTTCACCTTTGATGAGGTTCTTGATTTAAGGTATTCAACTGACCGGAGCAGGATGTCAGTAATGTTTTCAGGCTTAAGGGCAGGCTTTGATCCTATTCTGGAAAACCTTTCAGTAACTTTTTCAAGACGCTTTACATCCAGCTCAAGTTCTCTGGTGATTGTAATATCGGGATGCCTGGTCTGCAATATCTCAATCCATCCCGAGAGAGAGGAAGTGGGTGTTCCAAGCTGATGGGCCGTCTCCTTTGACATGGCTACCCAGAGCCTTGTTTCTTCAGCTCTCCGCGATGAGCTAAGGGCTATGTAGGATACCATGATGAACATTATTATCAGGGCAAGCTGCACAAGAGGATAGTATATAAGCCTGGTCAGTATGGTGCTGTCCCTGTAATAGATCCGGTTGATGAATCCGCTTCCCACATCTATGACAATTGGTTCATAATCCTCCCTTATGTCTTCGAGCTGCTCTCTGAGGTATCCCGGATCTTCCATTTTTACAGGTTCGAAATTCCTTGCAGCAATAATATTGTCGTGTCCGTCTGTAAGGATTACCGGAACGGTATTGTTATTTTCGATTATAGACTGAAGAAATTCGAGGTTCTGGGTTGAGTCGGCAGAGTTTATCTGTCTGATAGCTTCAGCCCAGGTCTCCACCTTCCTTCTTTCTTCAGTCTGCAGGCTGCCAACAAGGCCCTGGGTATAGATAAGTGAGGCAACGCCAAGAAGCACTGCAAAAAGAAACAGAAAGAGTTTCCCTATGCCCTTGTTTAAGATACTGTTCAGATACCTGTTTTTTATATTTGTTTATATCATCTGTTCTTCCTGAAAAGGTTTTCAAAGAGGTTTTCCCTGTCTTCCTCTGCCGGTTCCGGTTCCGGCTCCTCTGCAGTTGTATCATTCCCTTCCCATGTTATCCTGAAACGGGGTTGGGTTGCTTTTGCTGCTTCATCCGTTTCAGCCCCGGCATCTCCTGCCCTGCCGTTACCTGTTCCGTATTCCTCACTGAAAATCTGCTTCAGGGTCTGCCGTTCCTTTTTAATCTCCTCCCTTATCCTGTTACCTGCAGCCTTCATATCGTAACTTACCTTTATGTCTTTCCCGTCGCCTGTTATCTTAAGCAGTACTGAAGTTCTTCCCAGTCCGTCGTCCTCAATATCACCGAACTCCGAAACAAGCTTTTTGTTGTTGCGGGCCTTCCTGCTGAGGATCTCGGAGAGCCTCACCCCTACATGATATTCAAAAGCATTGTCGAAGTTATGCTGCCCGTTAACTGACAGATCAACCGCCGAGGACCGTACATCCATCTGGGGAATATAAAGTGAGTTTGTACGGATAAAGAAATCATTTTCCAGACGGTCAAACTTAATGTTTTCCAACTCCGACAATTCAATGAACGAAGATAACTCTTTTACAGGATCGAAATCGATAAGAGCCCCGTTTGTGAGTACATAGCTTCCTTCCGCAGTTACAGAACCCATATTTACATTTAACAGCGAATCAGCAGGAAGCAAAAGTGAAAGCGTCCCTGACAGTGAGCCAGACAGGTTTTCAGCCTTGATAAATGACTGGCCGAAATTATTAAACGTTGTGAAGGTTTTGTTTACATCTATGCCTGAGAAACTGAAATTACCAAGTGATGTAAGTGACCTGTCAATGTTGTTAAGTATCTGTGCATCACCGGTTAGTTTGCCTCCCTGGGAAAAAAGATCAATGTTGCTGATTGTCATTTTCCCGGGTTGGAGTGACAACTTTCCGCTTATTTTCTCTGCCCTGAAGCTTTTATACTCAAGGGTGTCAAATCTGAAATCAATATCTGTATTAACATCTTCAGGAAGTCTGAAGGTTGTCTTTTCTGTTTTTACCAAAGCCCTTCTGCTCTGATTATAGCTGAATCGTTCCGGATAAAGGCCTGAAGCTGTGATTGCAGCATGACCGGTCAGGGTGACAGGCAGGCCGGAGAGCCAGCCGGGCAGATTGCTTAAGGCAGCATCTATAATAAACCTCTGGCCGTTTACAGTCATGCTGAAATCCGAAGCCGTCGTAACGACAGTATGGTTTATCACCCCTGTTGCATCTGTTATATCAACAGGTCTGTTGCCCAGTTTCATCCTGAAGCCGTCGAAGGTTATTTCTGATCTCGAATCCACTCCGAGGAAATCCCCTAAGGTATATTTCCTCTTAATTCCCGGGGAGCCGCTCAGGCTTATGTCGAGGTTGATTGAACCACCGGCACTCTCAACATTCTTAAGATCAAGAAAATCTTTCAGCTCGGAGGGATACAGCATACCGCTGAAGGCCAGTTCCGCTTTTGGCATGTTAAAGTTGGTAATGCTTAAGGATCCTTTATAGTCAGCCGACCCCAGACTGGTGGTGAAGTTGGTTATGCTTAATACTGCGGTTTCAGCGGAGTTGGACTTACCATTGGTAAGGGAACCGTCGAAGGAGAATCTGTCTATCTTAAGTCGCGACCTGCCGTGGGCTATATTTGCATCACTTACCGACCAGGTTATTTCGAGGTGGGGATTTTTCGGACCAGAAGCCACACCTTTGATACTGCCTTCGATATTCAACATGCCCGATGGCTGATATGCTGCAGCCAGGTTCCTGTATTTACCGGGCAGGTAATCTATTATCCCTGCAATATCTATGTCCGAACCACTGACAGTAAGATCAATGAAATTGTCGGCGGCTACAAAGCCGTTCATAACAAATTTCCAGTTACCGGCCTGCAGTGTGCTCTTTTTAAAAAAAACCCCTTTGCTGTTCTTGTTAAGTCCAACTTCAAGAGTGGTTTGTACAGCCTGTTTATAAACAAATCCGCCTGTCTGAAAATGCGTTAATGTGACTTCCGAATTACTGTCAAAGTCGATATTACTGCCCGAAATCCTGCTTTTTATACTGCTTTTACCGAAGCTGCCTTTTATAAGCAGTTCTGCATCAAGGTCGTGATAGGTGACAAAAATGTCGGCCAGGTTTATCCGGTCGAGGTTGAGTGAAGAGGAGGCTTCACCGTCTTTCCTGACAACCGGTGCAGTAACCTGGTAATTGTTTTTTCCTGATGAGTCAGTGAAGAGATTGAGCCTCCCCGACCTTACAGTTATGGTCTTGAAGGTATAGTCCCCCTTCAGGATGTCGATCATCTTGAAATCGATAAAAGCCGATTTAGCATGCAGAAGGGTGTCTGTATTGATCTTTCCGAATCCGGCGTGATCAAAATCCGGAGAAGAATGAACAACGACATTACGGAGTTCGATTGTTGCACGTGGAAATTTTCTGACAAGTGAAAAACGGTACGATCCGGTCTCGATACGCGTAAGGAAATTCCTGTTAAGGGTATCAAGTATCACTGATGCCACCCTGTTTTGCATTGCCAGTGAAAGGGCAAACAAAATAAGCAGTAGTGAAATGGCAGCAAGGGCACTAATCCGGGCTATCCTGGCAAAAGCTCTCATAGGGTGCAAAAATACCTGTAAACCGGAAGAATAAACGGTAAGCTGAGGTAATTATTTGGGTTGGCAGGATATTATTTGAACAGGAACGATAGATCATCCTGTCCTGATACTTCAAGCGGGGGATGAAACTTCCTGAAAATCCTGGCATTTCTGCTTCCTGTGAGATGCGCCCTGTCATCCTCTATGAGTAACATAGTACCTTCTCTGAGGCCAACCACTGTTACTGAAGGATTGACTTCAGTAAATTCCTCTATCCTCTGTTCGCGTGTCTCGCCGGCATGTCCCTCCGGATTGGCATCCAGATAGTGGGGATTGATCTGAAAGGGGATCAGGTTGAAAGCTTCAAAGGAGTCGGGTTCGGTGACGGGCATATCGTTTGTTGTCTTTATTGTCGGACAGGCAACGTTGGAACCTGCACTCCATCCTATGTAGGGAATCCCTTTCCTGACCATTTCTCTTACCGGGAGAATAAGATTATTGTCGCGGAGAAGCTTAAGAAGCATCCAGGTATTGCCTCCCCCGACAGCTATAGCTTTGGCATTTCTGACTGCTGCCACCGGATCGGGGAAATGATGAATTGAAACAATATCATGTCCGGTTTCCCTGAACCTCTCTGCCACCTTTTGCTCATAGGTATCGTACGAAAAAGTCACCGCAGCATAAGGAATGAAAAGGACCTTTACAGGGTTATCGCCCAGAAACTCTTTTATATTGTTTTTGGGATAATCGAGATAGGCTTCCCCTGGATTTGTCGAATTGCTGATAAGTAATAGTCTCATATGTTTTTCCTGTTGTTTATCTGAGTTGAAGAAATAGTATCAATAACATGGTTTTCAGGCTTATTTCTGATGTTTATTACTCTGAAAAGATTTGTCAGGATATTGAAAACAAGAATTTTCCCCGACAGAACATCCCCGGTTCCCGTGATAATTTTTATTGCCTCATTGGCCATCCAGGTTCCCGTTATTCCGGGAAGTACTCCCAAAAGGCCAACGGAACCCGGGTCGGGATCCTTTAAGTCGTATCTCCCTGTCCATGGATTGAAGCAGCGGTATGTGGGCCCGCCTTTGTAGTTGAACACGGCAACCTGTCCCTCATATCTGTAGATCGACCCGTGGACCATAGGTATGCCCATCATTACACAGGTGTCATTGATAACATACCTCGTTTCGTAGTTGTCGGTAGCATCAATCACAATATCGAAATCCCTCAGTATCCTGAGTGAATTGGCAGCGACCAGACGAAGGTTGAACAGTTCAACTTCAGTGAAGTTGTTAAGATGTTCTATGCTGTTCTTGGCTATTATCGATTTGAGCTTGCCAATATCAGCTGAACCGTACAGAACCTGCCGCTGAAGGTTGGCTTCATCAACAAAATCATTCTCGATGATTGCCAGTTTCCCGATTCCGGCAGCCGCAAGGTACTGAAGTACGGGGCATCCCAGACCACCGGCTCCGACAACGGCAATCCTTGCCTTTTTCAGCTTCTCCTGACCGGCCTGTCCTATCTCAGGTACCATGATCTGCCTGCTGTAACGTCGTATTTCCCTTGGTGATAACAGCTCTTCCGGCATCGGGTTGGAATTATTGATATATGCAAATATACACTCTTAACGCTTCTCCTCAAAAACAGAAAGGGCAGTCAATATAAGCCGGCTGCCCTTAATCATTCCGTTGAGGTCTTTCTAATCGTTGACTGTAAATGAGAGGCCTATCTCAAAAGGTACGGGATTAAGACCCGAGGGCCCCTTGGAATCATGGAACCATGGAGTGAGATAACAGGTCCCGTAGAGCATGAAGTTTTCAAATCCAACTCTTGCAGTGGCTCCCCCCCTTAAGAGGTTGAGATTGTAGTCACCGTTCGACCGTGTCTTTTCTCCGTCCTTGAAGACAGTCTTTGTCCATGCATTCAGCTTAAGGCCTCCAATGACACCTGCAGACACATTGAGTCTTCTTGAATATCCTGCAGGTATCTGTATCTCAAGAAGAAAGGGAACTTCTAGATAAAGGGTGGCAAATTTCGACCTCTTTACCGTGGCCGATTCCCCGGGAATTGTCTCAATGATAGTACCGTCATCCCCCTCACCAATGCTGTTATGCCATCTGAAGAAATAGTTGTTCCACGTTATTCCTGCTCCGGTAACAAACCCTGCATGCCGGGTGAGCCCGATGTCGGCCTGGGCGAAAAACAGACTTCCCCCCAGTGATTTGCCTGTATTGGTCTCCATATATGATATCTCTTCCGGCATTTCTGTGTAGCCGTCGTATAGGTAACCGTTGAATCCGAGATTTACACCGGAAAGATGGCCCCTGAAATACCTTGAGCTTCTGTAACTATCCCTCTCCCTCTCATCCCTTTCATTGAGCCTGTCACGTTCATATGGGTAATATTCTTTATTCCCGGTTTCTCTTTCATATATCAGCTCATTGTCTTCTTCAGAAAAAACATCATCGTCAGCAAGCGGTTCGGCTTCTTCCTGCACCGGCATATCTTCGGGCACGGTGACCTTTTCATCAACCTCCGTTTTACGCTTTTCTTCCAGTGATTCAAGTATTGAAATGTCATTATCGAGGATCCTTACCTTAAGTCCTGAATCCGAATCCTCGACTGTAACAAGATCCCTGCCTATGACAACCTTTGTCATGTTTGCCGGATCTGAACCTGAAGCAGGTTCTTCTTCCTGCAGAACGGCAGCACCCGCTACCTTAAACGGGAATATAGGCAGTATAAGCAGGATGGTCAGAATTGTTATTATCTTTTTCATGTCTTTCATTTTTCTTTCTCAGCTGGGACGAATATCATGGTCCGAAAGTTACAGTGATGGTTCGTCACGATTAACGGGAGCATTTACTTTAAGGGCCCTGGAGCTGAAATATACCGAGACCAGTTCGCCTTCTTCATTAGTGTTCTTTTTAAAAACCATCTCCGTGCCTATAAGCCTGTTTATTCCCATAACGCCGGCCTCTGCCAGATCAACTGCATATACGGGGGCCTCGCCGGCACCTTCATTTTTCATTATCCTTTCATGGAAAAACCGTGCGGCAAATTTCTCGACATTACTTCGCATATCGGGGATCTCCTGCGCAGGAGCCATGTCACCGTTATAAGCCTGCAGTGCCCCGGCACCGGCACGTGGTATCACGGCACTGAGCTCTGAAGGCTGGAGCTTCGCCTGGTATACCTCATGCTTTATTGAATACGCCGTTTCATATGCAGAAGGGTCAGAAGGGGTATTAAGGCTATCAGCGGGTTTAGCAGGAAGTATCATTTCCGTAGCACCGGAGACCTGACCTGCCTGTTCTGCAGAAGAGCTGAAAGGGTTTTCAGGGATCTCCGCGACCTGGATCTCCGGAACCAGAATCTCAATCACCTGTTTCTCCCCGCCATTTTCTGCCGGGGCTTCAGCCATTTGAGGGGTGGTCTTATAATTTATTGTATCGGGACCCTTTCTGAAAAGGGTGAGCAGTATAATTATAATTGCTGCTGTTGACAGGGCTTCTGCGACTATGATAAAAATCCTGTTGGCTGCAGGCTTTCTCTTAAGGGAAGCCTTACGGGGATAGATTACAGTGGGTGGTATAAGCACCGGATAACCCGGATCAGAAAGGAAATCTTCGTCTTCTTTCTTTTTAAGTACGTCTTTACGTCCGAAGGACACATTAAGGGGCTTAAGTACAGGCAGGTCAAGGTCCCTGTCATCTTCCCCAAAACCATCACTTATGGAATGATGCTTCTTTCCGGTATCTCCATGCTCGTTTTCCCATCCGGAAAGATCTCCGTCAAAGTCTATGTTAAATGGTTCTTCAGGTTTCATCTTCAAATTACTGTTTCCAACTTCCCGATGAAATTTCTTAAAGCATTTCGCCCCCTGTGTATATTTATTTTTACCTGGGCCTCAGTACAACCTGTTATCTCTGCTATCTCACGGTAGCTGTAACCTTCATAGTCGCGCAGCAGTATTACGGTCTTCTGGTTCTCAGGAAGCCTTTCAAGAGCCTTATGCAGAACCGCGTTCAGGTCGGAGGCTTCCTGTTCGTACAGGAAATCACGGGGATCAGCCTCCTCAAGAGAGGTCATCCTTTTTTCTTTCCGGATGATATCTATCATGGT
>JAVEZD010000088.1:0-9143 GCA_034003165.1 Bacteroidales bacterium
AGGTCGTTGTAGGGAATGATCTCGAATCCAGGGGTGAAGGGCCCGTAATGCTGCGTGGCATCGGGGTCGGTCGACATGGATATGATTGTTATGGTACGACCATGGAAGTTACCGGCACATGCAATTATCTTAGCCTGATTTTCCTTTATCCCTTTTTTCTTGTATGCCCATTTACGGCAAAGCTTCAGAGCTGTCTCGTCAGCTTCAGCGCCTGAGTTCATAGGAAGTACCTTATCATAACCAAAATAACTGGTCACGAATTCCTCATATTCACCAAGAACAGAATTATAAAATGCTCTTGATGTAAGTGTGAGCCTTGTTGCCTGATCAATAAGGGCATTTACAATCCTCGGGTGGCAATGTCCCTGGTTTACAGCAGAGTATGCCGAAAGGAAATCGAAATACCTCTTCCCCTCAACATCCCATACAAATGGACCTTCACCTTTTTCAAGAACGACAGGAAGCGGATGATAGTTATGTGCACCAAACCGGTCTTCCCGATTAATATAATCCTGTGTATTCATGTTGTTGATTATTAAATTGTTATAAAAAACGATATATAGATCACAAGTTTAATAAAGCTTTTTGTCATTTCAAAATATCTCTTTACCCGGTTATCAAGCTTCTTTTCCTGCATCCAGGTCGGGTCGCAGCAGCCTGGTTCTTTCAAGGGACTGTTCATGTCTCCATTTTTCTATTTCTCCGGTGTTGCCCGAAAGAAGTATGTCAGGCACTTTCCAGTCGTTGAACCGGGCAGGCCGCGTATATACAGGGGGTGCAAGCAGTCCGTCCTGGAAAGAATCTGAGAGGGCTGACTGCTCATCTGAAAGGGCCCCTGGAAGAAGCCTTACCACTGCATCAGTGATAATGGCTGCAGGCAGCTCTCCTCCCGAAAGGACATAATCGCCTACAGAGATCTCCATAGTGACCAGATGATCTCTTATTCGCTGATCAATACCCTTGTAATGACCGGCGAGGATTATTATGTTTTGTTTAAGCGACAGCATATTGGCTGTCTTCTGAGAAAACTTTTCTCCGTCGGGTGAGGTATAGATTATCTCATCATAGTGTCTTTCACTCCTGAGTTTTTCAATAGCCATGAAAACAGGTTCTATCATCAGGACCATACCGGCACCACCGCCGAAGGCGTAGTCGTCGACGCTCCTGTAACGGTCTTTGGCGTAGTCGTGAAGGTTTACAACATTGATGTCAACAAGTCCCTTATCCCTGGCTCTCCTTACAATGGAGTGATCAAGAGGACTTTGCAGGAGATCCGGAACGGCAGTTATTATATCTATCCTCATTTTATTCATCCTTCAAAATTAAGCAAAATTTACCTTTTCACTATCAGTCATTTTCAGGACTGATCGCTTTCAGGGAAGCATATAGAGTAGGTACTTGTTTTCTCCACTCTGATGAATGATTTGTATTTCTTGCAAATGAAAATTATCTTTATTTCATGGAATGCAGACCTGGTTGTGGTGCCTGTTGCATAGCACTGTCAATATCCTCCTATATTCCGGGTATGCCCGGTGGCAAACCTGCAGGAGTCCCGTGCATTCATCTTGATGATGAATACAGATGCCGCCTTTTCAATGATCCTTCAAGGCCCGAGGTGTGTATCCTTTTCAAACCCGAACCTGAGTTCTGTGGAAGCAGCAGGGAGGAGGCTTTAAGGATACTGGCCGGTCTCTCCGACATTCCAGAGGAAGATCTTGAGTTGTTATAGAGGTAAGAGGTCTTCTTTTCCTGAAATTTCGCCCTTCTTTTCTTCCTTAATCAGGAAACATTAAAGATATGTCAGCATCCATGGATGATTAAGTATCTGTCAGGTGCAGTAATTTCTCAGGGAATTCTGACCGGCTCCTGTTGATTATTACTTCAATTTAACTTATTGTTAAGAAAATTAACTGATTCTTATGCTTTATAAAAGGTTAAAAAGGATAATTTCGCAGAAACCTTAAAAAAATGAATATTGCACTTGTAGGATATGGCAGGATGGGTCATGAGATAGAAAATGTGGCTCTTTCGAGGGGACATTCCATTGTACTGATTGTTGATAAGGATAATGCCGCTGATCTCAATGGAGTCAATCTGGCTAAGGCTGATGTGGTAATTGAGTTCTCGCAGCCTGATGTGGCATTTGAGAATGTCATCAGGTGCCTTAAGGCAGGGATCCCGGTAGTATCGGGAACGACGGGATGGATTGATAAGATTGATGAGGCCAGGGCAATATGCCTTGAAAAGGGAACATCCTTCATCCATTCAACCAACTTCAGCATAGGAGTCAACATCCTTTTCAGGCTCAACAGTGAGCTTGCCAGGCTGATGGCCGGTGTTAAGGAATATAAGGTAAGCATTGAAGAGATACACCATACAAAAAAACTTGACGCTCCGAGCGGGACAGCCATCACGCTGGCTTCAGGTATTTCAGAAAATCATCCCTCATATGACGGATGGGCTTTTAATCCTCAGGCAGGGACTAAATCAATTCCCATAGAGTCGGTACGTGAGGGGGACGTTCCCGGTACACATACCATAGTCTGGGATTCAGATATTGATTCAATAAGTCTGAAACACGAGGCCAGGAACAGGAAGGGACTTGCCCTGGGAGCTGTTGTTGCTGCCGAGTTTATATACAACAGGAAAGGTGTATACACCATGAGTGAGGTTCTTGGATTCTGATAATTATATATACTTTTATTTACCCTTCTGAAAAAACAAGTGTATGAGGAAATTCTTAACAGTCAAAAATATCAGGTTTGCCATAGCGGCTGTCCTGTACACCCTGGTTGTTGCATGGATCGGTAATTACTGGCTGCTTGCAGGACTGGTTGTAGTTTATGATATCTATATTTCCGAAAAGGTTAACTGGGCCTTCTGGAAAAGGCGTGACGGGAACAACAGTGCTTTTATCGAGTGGCTCGATGCCCTGATCTTTGCAGTGATAGCCGTTACCCTTATCAATATTTTTCTTTTTCAGAACTACCGGATTCCTACCGGATCGATGGAGAAATCATTGCTCATAGGTGATCATCTGTTTGTAAGCAAGATAGCTTACGGACCCAGGATGCCAAATACCCCTGTTGCTTTTCCTTTTACCCAGCATACCATGCCTCTTACAAAGGGTAAGTCGTGGTCTGAAATTGTTACATGGCCCTATAAGCGTCTTGGTGGATTTGGGAAGGTAAGGAACAATGATGCCATTGTTTTTAACTTCCCGGCAGGGGATACTGTTGCCGTTGAGGATCAGGTAACGAGTTATTATGAGATTGTAAGGAGAGCTGCCAGGGCTCTTGAGGACCGTGATTCGTTCAGCGGAAGGGCACCGGCTTCGCCTGAATACTATCTGGCTGAGGCTCGCAGGGAAGTCTGGAACAGCTATACCATTATATACAGGCCGGTTGACAGAAGAGATAATTATGTAAAGAGATGCATTGGTATACCCGGAGACACGGTTCTTATCAAGGCAGGTTCCGTTTACGTTAACGGTAAGCTGGTTCCTGAGAACGATACGCAGCAGACCACATATATTGTCGGGACCAATGGCACCTCTATAAATCCGAAAGCATTTGAAAGGCTTAAGATTTCAAGATCCGATCAGGCGATGATCTCAGGTTCGGCCTATCTCCTTCCTCTTACAAGGTCTAACTCTGAAGCCATTGCGAGGTTTGCAAATGTGAATGAGGTCACAGCTATGTATGCCAGGCAGGGGGAGTATGCTCCCCATATCTTCCCTTATAAAACATCGCTTAAATGGAACGAGGATAATTTTGGTCCCCTGTGGATACCCCGTAAAGGGACGGCAGTAGCAATTGACACCTCCAATATCTGCCTTTATGAAAGGATAATAGACGTATATGAGGAAAACGATCTCAGGATTGATGGGGCCACCATTTACATCAACGGACAGCCGGCAGACAGCTATACCTTTAAGATGGACTACTACTGGATGATGGGAGACAACCGTCATAACTCTGCTGATTCTAGATACTGGGGCTTTGTTCCTGAGGATCATATTGTCGGGAAGCCGAAGTTCATCTGGCTGTCAGTTGACAAGGAGGCAGAGGGCCTTAAGAAGATAAGGTTTGAACGCCTGTTTATGAAGATACGTTAACAGTTAAGCTTAAATAATAAGAAAAGGGAAGGCCGGTAAGCTTTCCCTTTTTTAATAGAAAAAGCCGTCGCGGTAAAGTACCGTCGACGGCTTGTGTTTTTGTTATGGCTTGTGTTATTTTACTTTATCAACGATTGCCTTGAAAGCCTCGGGATGATTCATAGCAAGGTCGGCGAGGGTTTTCCTGTTCAGGGAGATACCTTTTTTCTCGATCTTACCAATAAACTCCGAATAACTCATGTCGTACTGACGTACGCCTGCATTGATCCTCTGGATCCAGAGTGACCTGAATGCTCCTTTTTTCTTCTTCCTGTCACGGTATGCATAAGCCAGACCCTTGTCGAGGGTGTTTTTTGCAACTGTGATAACATTTCTTCTTGAGAGGAAGTTCCCTTTTGTCTGCTTGAGAACCTTTTTTCTTCTGGCCCTGGAGGCCACTGCATTTACTGATCTTGGCATTGTTTGTTCTTTTTGGATGTCAGCGTTCCCTTAGGACTCTTAGCTGCTGGGCACCCGGTTAATACTTCTTTAATAAATTGTAAATCAACGCTTACTTGCTTGCAAGAAGAAGCTTGACGTTCTTCTGGTCTGCTTTGTTAACCAGGCCAAAGTACGACAGGTTTCTTTTTCTCTTGGTCGCCTTTTTGGTCAGGATGTGACTCTTGAAAGCATGCTTGCGTTTGATCTTTCCAGTTCCGGTCAGAGAGAATCTCTTCTTTGCTCCCGGATTCGTTTTCATCTTTGGCATTTTCCTTCTGTAAAATATATGTTAAAAAAACTATTTCTTCTTTTTGGGTGAAAAGGAGATGATCATTCTTTTCCCCTCAAGCCTTGGTAACTGCTCAACCTTTCCATATTCTTCGAGGTCGTTTGCAAAACGAAGCAGGAGAACTTCTCCCTGCTCCTTGAAAAGAATGGACCGGCCTTTAAAGAACACATAAGCCCTCACTTTTGCTCCTTCTTCGAGGAATTTAATAGCGTGCCTGAGCTTGAAGTTGTAGTCGTGCTCATCAGTATTCGGACCAAACCTTATCTCTTTAACAACGATTCTGGCAACTTTTGCCTTTATCTCTTTCTGCTTCTTCTTCTGCTGATAAAGAAATTTCTGATAATCAACAATTCTGCATACAGGGGGATCTGCATTCGGTGAAATCTCAACCAGGTCGAGTTCAAGTTTGTCTGCCAGCCTCAGGGCATCCTGAATACTCATTACCTCTGCTTCAATTTCTTCACCAACAACCCTGACCACTCTTGCAGTGATCCTGTTGTTTATTTTGTGAGCCGGCTGGGTTATCCTGCCTGGGCTTCTCCTTATGGGTCCGCTTATAGCTATTTCCTCCTATTTTTTGTTAATACTGAATTTATTTTAAATTTCATTTAAATGCCACTTCTTTTTCTATTTCAGATTTAATGAAATCTATAAATTCTTCAACTTTCATTGCCCCTTTATCTCCTTCTCCCTGCTTCCTGACGGCAATCGTACCACTTTCAACTTCTTTTTCACCTATTACCAGAAGGTAGGGAATCCTCTTTAATTCATTATCCCTTATCTTCTTACCTATCTTTTCACTCCTGTCGTCAATTAACGTGCAAATATCGGAATTATTTAGAATTTCCAAAACTTTAAGTGCATAATCATTGAATTTTTCGCTTATTGGAAGAACAATGGCTTTCTCGGGAGCCAGCCAGAGGGGAAATTTCCCGGAGGTGTTCTCAATGAGTACTGCAACAAATCTCTCGAGCGAACCAAAAATGGTTCTGTGAATCATAACAGGCCGGTGCTTCTGATTATCACTGCCGTTGTAAGTAAGGTCGAATCTGTCGGGGAGGTTGTAATCAACCTGTATGGTACCCAGCTGCCATTTTCTGCCAATGGCATCCTTTACCATAAAGTCGAGTTTCGGGCCATAGAAAGCAGCCTCACCCGGAACAATAGTTGTCTTCAGATTCATCTCACCCGCTGCTTCAATGATATCCTTTTCAGCTTTCTCCCAGTTTTCTTCCGAGCCTATGTATTTCTGCTTGTCTTCAGGATCGCGAAGCGATATCTGGGCTGAGAAATCATTGAAGTTAAGTATTTTGAATACGTAAAGTATAAGCTCTATAATGCTTTTAAACTCATCGCGCAGCTGATCGTGGCGGCAGAAATGGTGGGCGTCATCCTGGGTAAAACTCCTTACCCTTGTCAGTCCGTGCAGCTCCCCGCTTTGTTCATACCTGTAAACTGTCCCGAACTCAGCCATCCTCAGAGGAAGATCCTTGTACGAATGCGGTGTTGCATTATATATCTCGCAATGATGTGGGCAATTCATGGGTTTGAGCATGAACTGCTCACCTTCCTGGGGAGTGGATATAGGCTGGAAAGAGTCGGCCCCGTACTTCTCGAAATGCCCCGAAGTCTTATAGAGATTGACATTGCCTATATGTGGAGTGGTTACAATCTTATAGCCTCTTTTCTTAAGTACACCTGTAAGGAAAGATATAAGTGTCTGACGGACTTCGGAACCTTTAGGCATCCAGAGTGGAAGACCCATGCCTACCTTCTGAGAGAAGGTAAAGAGTTCCAGCTCTTTGCCTATCTTCCTGTGATCCCTTTTCTTTGCTTCTTCAAGGAATTGAAGGTATTCATCGAGCATCTTCTGCTTCGGATAGGTGATGCCGTAGATCCTTGTAAGCATCTTGTGTTTCTCATCACCTCTCCAGTAAGCACCGGCAAGACTGAGAAGCTTGATAGCCTTTATTGGTTCTGTCGAGGGGAGGTGCGGACCCCGGCACAGATCTGTGAAGTTACCCTGGGTGTAAAGAGATATAGTTCCATCTTCAAGCTCTGATATAAGTTCGGTTTTGTACTCGTCACCCTTACCGGAAAAGAACTCCATGGCTTCCTTCTTGCTTACGTCACGCCTTTTGTACACCAGGTTGGCTGCGGCTAGTTCCTTCATCTTTTCTTCAACCTTTGCAAGGTCAGCCTCTGTTATCACCTTGCCTTCACCGGGATCGACATCATAGTAAAATCCGTTTTCAATGGCGGGACCGATACCGAATTTAATTCCCGGGAACACAGCCTCCAGGGCTTCAGCCATAAGATGAGCCGAAGAGTGCCAGAAAGCATGCTTAGCTTCCTCATCTTCCCATTTATGAAACCTGACCGTGGCATTTTCGTTTATCGCACGCGTAAGATCGCGTATCTCACCATTGACGGTTGCAGCATATACTTCTTTGGCAAGCCTGGGACTGATGCTTTCAGCTACCTCCAGACCGCTTATTCCGCTTTCATATTCCCTCGCGGATCCGTCAGGAAATGTTATAGTAATCATGTATAGTGACTTCTGTTATTTTGGAGTGCAAAGATAAGCGTTTTTACAATAGGATGTGTCAATATTTGTTGAGGATGAGCGCCTGTAGTGGTTTTTAGGTCATCTTACCGGATGATTTCCGCTCCGTCTTTTATTTTTCCGCTCAGTGATTGACAAAATTCTGCTAATAAAAGTAGATTTTTTAATTAACCATGCAGCATTTTCTTTTTAAATCCGACTATTGGATGGCACACAATTTGAATTCATAGGATAAAACTCTTATAAAATGAAAAAGCTCGTCTATCTTCTTTTGCTTCTGCCTTTTCTTCTCAGTTCATGTGAATTGGATACTGAGGCATATTTCTCAGCCACTCCCGGCGATCCGGTTGTAGGAGAGATTGTTTATTTCAATAACGAATCTGAAAATGCTGTCAGGTTCAACTGGGATTTTGGTGATGGTTATGGCTCGGATGAACCCAATCCGGCACATTCGTTTAATGCTTCAGGGACCTATGAGGTTAAACTTAAAGTATGGTCTGAAAACGGTTATTCAGATGAGGCTTTTATGACCGTGGAGGTTAAGATTCCGACACTTCTTGAGATTGAGGTGCTCGAGTATTTTGAAAAATATCCGGTTGCCGGCGCAAGTGTAAGGCTCTATCCCTCACTCCCTGACTGGGAAGAGGAAACCAGCCTTGAGGCGGAAGGCCTTACGGATAATGATGGCTTCATTGTCTTTTCAGGACTGGGTCCCTATGTATGGTATGCCGATATATGGGAGGAGAATCACGATAACTACTCCCTGAAGCTGGATGATATAGGTTTTATCCGTATCCCTGAGGTAATCCCCAACAGGATAAACAGGTTTAAAGCATATGTCGACTACGTTGAACATACAAAGGGAGAGAGCAGGAAGGAAGGCCGGGCTGTGATTAAAAAACTTGAAAGAAAATATAGTCCTGAAATGCTGCTGCTTAACGCATCTGACACAACAGGATGGAAGCAGCTCTGGCTGCAGAGTGTCAAAGTAAAATGAGCAGGACAGGGGAATCAGAAGGCCGCATCTCAGTTGTAAGATGCGGCCTTTCTTGTTATGATCCGTTGTTAATTTATCGTTATCATTTTATCAGAACCCTGTCGAGTTCATTTTTTATGATTCCCGACCATACTTTATAACCCTCGGGGTTGAGATGAAGGTTGTCCTCCTGGAAAAACTCAGTCTTTGGCAGTCGCGTTGGAGTAAGGAATACATGGTCAGTAGGAATAAAATATGTATTGTAAAAACCTTCGCAAACCTTGCTTATCATCTGGTTTGCCTGTTCGGTCTGTGGCCATACATGCCACCTGGCAGGAGTAGGGGTTATTGCAACCCAGAACACAGGGGTTTTTGGGAATTCCTTTCTTATTGTGATAAGGAGTGTTTTGAAAAGCGAAGCTATCTCGGAAGGACTCTTGTCGCCGGATGCTCCGCTGATGTCGTTTCCTATGTACAGAACAATGGCCCGGCAGGGGTGAGGGTAAAGGATCCGGGGAGCGTAAACGGCAAAGTCAGTCAGCTTTGCACCACCATAACCACGCTGGATAACAGGATAGGGAAGCATATCGCTGCCTATCGTTGACCATAGTCTGATACTTGAGCTGCCTGCAAACATTATCGCATCAGAGGGATAAGACTTTGCTACATCGAGCTGTTCAAACTTTTCAATTTCCGGTTCCCATACCTTTACCTC
>JAVEZD010000089.1:0-3418 GCA_034003165.1 Bacteroidales bacterium
AACACAGTCGTTGAGCAGAGCTTAAAAAAACCTCCTGCCGGAATCAGCTTCTGAATGAAATAGAAGTCTTCACCTGCCTGACGGCGGTTCATCCCGCCTGCCCTTATATATTGTTGTGCCTTCACTCCCATTGATGAACCAACAGTATGAAAAGCAAAAGGGTAGCCTGTAAAGGCCAGTGCCCTTACGAAATAACGCAGATGAAGCTCATAGGATGCAATGTATCTGTAAACCTCTTCCGCGAATTCACTTCCGGAAAGGGGATGTTCAAAATAGACGGAGCAGGCTTTTCTCTCCTTTCGCCTGTAAAAATCTTCGTAAAGCGACAAAAAATAATCTTCCCTAACCCTGCAGTCAGCATCAAGACATGCAATAACCCCTTCCCGCTCATCAATGGCATCAAAACGTCTTATAGCTTCATCCATTCCTGTCTTCCGTGCCAGACCCACTCCCCATTCGCTGAATGAAGAAGTATCCGGACTAATAGTATGAATGCTGAAAAAAGAATTCCTGTTTCTGTCCTTCCATACCGATATATCAGCCATACAAGCCTGATTCACAGCATTATAATCTGAAGATGCATCCGGCGGAGCATTGACAACGACAATAACTTCGCTGCTGCAATGAGGACTGTGGCAGTTCAGAAGGGAATCAAAAAGTGACGAGAGTGAAGGCTCGTTAAAAGCAGGTACCACGACAATAATTGCCGTGCCGGCTGCTGGTTTTTCTTTAATAAATTCAGGGAAAAGAGCTCTTTTATCCAGCCAGGAAGAGGCGAATCCCATTTTGATTATTTTTTCTCAGCCTGATACTTCTGGTTAAGTCCGTCAAGTACCTGCTGGGTTATATCAAGAGCTCCGTTGCCGTACAGAACGACACTTCCAAAACTCTTGCCAAGAACATACTGATATTTATACTGATCCTTGTTTTCCTCCAGGAAAGAAGTTATGTAGTCGAGAACCTGACGGTTCATAACCTGTTCTTCTTCCATAAGATCTGTCTGAAGCCTGTCTCTCAGGTTAACGAGTTCTTCCTGCTGCTGCATCAATGCCTGTTCCATCTCGGCTGCTGTGGCTCTTGTGACAAGGCCCTTCGATACTTTGTCCTGGTAATCTCTTGCCCCTCTTTCATAAGCCGTTCCTTTTGAAGTGAGCTCAGCTGTGGCTTGCTGCTCCTTGGCCATCAGATCATCCCTTCTGTCGGAGAACATATCAAACTTGATAATAAGGGTATCAATATTGACAAATGCTATATCTGAAGCAGTTACAGGAACGGCATCACCCGACCCGTTAGTATTGTTATTTTTTGATCCTCCCGTAAAGAAAAGGATGAAAAGCGCTGCCACTGCCAGAAAAAGGAGAGCAAACAAAACGACCTGAAGATTCTTCATTTTTAAATTGTATTCATTTATTCATTAAACAATAATCAGCAGCAAATATAAATAAATAAATAATAAATGAAACCCACCGGTATTGCATACCCAAACACGCATGTCCATAATTTTCATACAGGTGTGTTCTCAGACTTTAATGTAATTCCGGAATGCCAAAGGCATAAGCTTATCCGACCTCAATAATTAAAGTTTCCGATTATTAAATACAGGTTAAGCAAGTGATTGGACTAAAATTCAGGACAGGGTATAGCCCGTATCCTTCTTTTCTGTCCCAGAGAAAAAGTGTTGAACTCATAAGTAAGTGACACCTCATGTGCCCCTGAGGTTGATCCGATAAGATTTGAAATGGTGAAGTCGTAGCTGTATCCTATCCTCATCTGACCTGTTTTTATTCCCACAAGACCAATAATGGCGTCACCTGCCTGGGATGTAGCAAAGGGGATTCCTCGGTACCAAACTCCGAATAACAATGGATCCTTATAATAATAGACGCCTGCATCTGACTGATAAAACTTATCCTGTTTCTGGAAGTTAACAGCAATGGAAAGAACCTCCTGTATCTTCTGCCTGAGCCTGGTGTGCCTCATAATCTGTAACCCGCCGAAGATATTAACCTTAACAGGCAGAGTTGCCTCTTCGCCGTAAAAAGACTGCTTGGGCTTCAGGAGATGGTCGAGGGTAAAGCCACCCCAGAAACGGTCATTGTATACTATAGCCGATGTAGCAAAGTCAACATCTGCCACGTTATCAAAAGGAGGAGGATACACTGATGGTACCGTTCCGCTGCCGGTCATCTGGCTGTTAAATACAAGCTTGTAAATATTAAGTCCCAGATAAGAAAACTTGAAATTCACTCCCGGCCGTATATGCCAGTCCTCATTAATGTTAATGTCATAGGAATAAAGCAATCCGATATTTGTCGTGCTCAGATCGCCTGAACCTGCTACATCATAAGTTGCAAGAACTCCTATCCCTGAATTGAAGTCGACTAGGGCCTTGTCAAAAGCTATGCTGTATGTATGAAAAACCCCGGGCACTTCAGGCCACTGATTTCTGTAATGCATCGACAACCGGTAATCTTCAGCGGCTCCGGCAAAGGAAGGGGCAAGATAAAGGGGATTGGCATAGAATTGCGAGAAAGTTGGATCCTGACTAAAACACTCAGAAGAAAATAAAATTAATATAAACAAGATATGTAATATCCTCTTAAGCAAAATAGCCACTGTTTTAGGTTAGTACGACGAAAATAGTCAATTGCATCCAATAACTTTAATCATTAAACGGAATTTTGTCCAAAAAGTGACATCATTTATGAACAAAATTGATGTAGAGGAGAATTTAAAGTTGAAAATTACCGACTTTCACTTGAATTCATTCCTGATCAGTGTCAGGTCTCCTGTTTTTGCAAAAGGCTCACCATTGGAGAAAGTTCCGCTTACCTTCCAGATATAGACTCCCGGACTGCTTAAGCGGCCCTTGTAATAGCCGTCCCATCCTGTATGGATATCTGAAGTCTCAAAAACAAGCATACCTGCTTTGCTGAAGATCCTGAGACTGTACCCGGCAACACCTGAATATTCAGGGTGAAAAATGCGGGCCATCTCATCACTGCTCCACGAATACTGTCCGTCAGACGGTCCTCCGGCATTTGGAATGAAGGCGTTCGGAAAGTCAATGAAATATCCTGTATTACCAAATGCATCATTATTGGTAAGAGTATCGCTGCAACCTTTCTCAGAAGTGGCAATAAGAGTAATATCATAAGTACCAAAAGACCTGTAACTGTGGACAGGCGAAAAAAGTACCGAGCTGTCTCCGTCGCCGAAATCCCATTTATAGCTGACAGCGCCTGATGAATAATTTACAAATCTTATTTCATCGTCAGGAATCACAGGGTTTGATGGCAGAATTTCAAAATATGCTGTCGGCCTTGCAAAAACTGATATCTCAGCCGTTCCGCTGATCGTTGTTCCATCATTGAGGACAAGGTTCAGTATAACCATGAATTCTCCTTCAGTCATGTAA
>JAVEZD010000089.1:3518-9101 GCA_034003165.1 Bacteroidales bacterium
TTCCGGTGATGGATCAGCCCCTGTCTCTTCAAGCTTTCTGAACAGGTCGTCAATATCAATATTTGCCTTGTGTTCCTTCACGTCTCACTGTTTGTACTTACTGATCTCCGTACTTATCCCTGAGCCTGCGCAGTACCTCAAGCTTTTCCCTTATGGCTGCCCTGGCCCTGCTGTACTGCGATTTTGATGTATTAGTGTCGATGCCCAGCATAGCCGCTATCTCTTTATGTTTATATCCTTCAACAGCATACATATTAAAGACCATTCTGTAACCGGCAGGCAGATCGTTAAGGATCCCGTAAAGCTCATCCGAGGTAAAAAGATCTTCTTCAAAACCTGCATTTCCCGTCTCGGTGGTAATATATTCATCAATGTCAACATAATGTCTGAACTTCAGATTCTTATGATAAAAAGTAATTGCGGTATTAACGGCAATTCTTCTCATCCATCCTGTAAATGAACCTGTCCCGGAATAGTCGCCTATGCTGAAATATATCTTAAGGAAACACTCCTGCAGAATATCTTCTGCTTCTTCCCTGCATGAAGCATACCTCAGGCATATGCCAAACAGTAAGCGCGAATACCTGTCATAAAGCATCTGCTGGGCCTTCCTGTTATGACCTGCACATCCCTCTATTATTTGCTGGTCGCTTTTCATAAACCGGGGACATCGGATAGACCATCAGACAGTAGAAATGGTTGCATCCGATGAGAAATTTTCATCAAGTTTAAAAAAAAATCTGCCTTTAATCATCTTTTATACGTGACAAAGGTCATTTAATTACGGTTTATGATGAATTTTCTTAGCATTTATTAAAGACATCTTTATTTTTATTTGACCATATCCTTATTAACCACTTATCATAAAGCCGGCCCCAGATGTTTAACAGGTTGATAGCCAACATTCTTCCCTACTTACCGAAGAAATTTATATGGATCTTTTCAAAGTCCTATATCTCAGGTGAAACCCTCGAAGATGCCCTTAGGGTATCGCGCGAACTTAACAACAGGAAGATCAGGGTTACCCTTGATGTTCTCGGGGAATTCATAACAAGCCTTGAAGAAGCTGAAGAAAACAGGAAAGAATATCTCAGGCTCATTGAAACCACTGAAGCTGCCGGCATCAACGGGAATTACTCACTTAAACCAACCAGCTTCGGTCTTCTCATTGATAAGGAAAAGTGTTATGAGCATATCAGGGATATAGTAATATGTGCCGCCTCTTTCGGTAACTTTATAAGGATCGACATGGAGGATTCACCGTGTACCGACCTCGAGATAGAGCTCTTCAGAAGACTTCATGGGGAGTTTCCTGCAAATACGGGACTGGTGCTTCAAGCCTATCTAAGGCGTACCTTTGATGATATAAGGGCAATGGCCGGGATGAACAGTGAGGTGCATCCCCTTAACTTCAGACTTTGTAAGGGAATATACATTGAGCCTGAATCAATATCTTTTAAGAAATATGAAGAGATAAACCAGCATTTCCTTGAAGATCTGGAGTTTTGCCTTAAGAACAGGATTTATGTCGGGATTGCCACCCACGACAAGTTCCTTATTGACGGAGCTTTCAGGCTGATAAAAGCCTACAAGGTTCCAACTGACATGTACGAATTCCAGATGCTCTACGGAGTCACCCCTGGTTTAAGGGAAAGCATTGTGCGCGATGGCCACAATATGAGAGTCTATGTACCTTTTGGAAAGAAGTGGTTTGGCTATTCTACCCGCCGCCTGAAAGAAAATCCCAAAATAGCCAGTCATATTATAAAAGCTATCTTCTATAAAGGATAATCCCCTGTCTGGCTTACTATAATGTTGTACTGTATCTTTATTCAGGGATCTTTTCTTTTAAGGCTCTCAAGGTATCTCTTATTGATCTGGTCTATTTCACTGGCTGTCAGGTCGGGTTTCATAGCCGCCGGCTTTGGTGGCAGACCGTTAAGGAGAAGATAGGCAGCAGGAATTATCATAAAAGGACTCAATCCAAGAATGCGGTCGGAAGGGATTCCGCCCTTTTCATAAGCTTCCAGACTCTGCTTCTGACGCAATATCTCGTAGTTCGATGCCGGATCTCCCAGTTCTACCTGCCCTACCTTACCCTGGTATGCTGAAACAGCAAGATTATATCTGGCATTTTCTGTCTGTGGATCAGGCGTTGATGCCGGTTTTAATAGTTCTCTTTTAAGTCCTGCCAGCCTTGGAATGATAATCACCTCTCCTATTGAAACAGTATCAGAATGAAGGTATATACCTGCATTGAACTCCCGGCCCCTGAGAGTATCACTCACTATAAGAACTGCCGGCCTGTAACCTACCATGCTAAAAATAACTGTATCCATCCTGCCAATCCTGAATGTGAACCGACCCTCCTCATCAGCGGCTGAATAAAACCTTTTCCCTACGCTTATCCCCGATCCGGGCAAAGGTTCCATGGTAAGAGCATCCATCACTATCCCGTTGATCCGGATAAGCGCATCATCAACCCCGGTATTCTGACCAGGAAGTGATATTAGACAAATGAATGAAAGGACTAACGCTGTAAGTAACTGTTTCATTACAAAAGAAATAACAATCAGACATTAAGTATTATATCATCAAGGGCTCTTTTGGGAACATGGTGTATTCCCTCCTCATCCCTCCAGTACCTGATATCATCATCTTTCACCCCGTCAATAACTATCTTCTCTGCTTTCTTTCCCAGTGCAAGCACAAGCAATATTTCATATCGTTCAGGTATTGAAAACCCGCTTCTGAGCTGAGCATGTTTTACAGAGGCTATAATACACCCTGACAGTCCCGCCTCCGTAGCCCCCAGCAATATCGTCCGGGCAGCGATACCATGATCAACTCCAAAACCCTCAGCCACCGATTTATCGCCAAGGATTACTATATAACCTGTCGGCCTCTCCCCTTCGGCGGGTCCTTCCCAGTCTTTCAGATAGGCGGCCCAGGCCAGGGATGGGAAAATCCTTCTGCATTCATCGGGAGTTGATAACAAAAGGTATTTAAGTGGCTGTCGGTTTGACCCTGAAGGCGACAGCCTTGCCAGATCAACAAGGTCTTTCAGAACCTTCCTGTCAATAGCTACACTCTCATCGTAACGTCTGCACGAACGTGTTTCCAGAACTAATTCCCTGAAATTCATTGTCATATTTTATTAACTTTTATTTCTTTTCCCCCTGTTCTTCATAAAGGCCGTCGCGCGACAGCAGGTGGTCAAGGTTTGCCAGTCCATAAGCCACCACTGCAGTAACTATGGCAGTATGTTCCTGGTACTCCTTAATGCTTTTATTGTAAAGATCATTCTCGGTATGCCATATCTCCCCGTATCTAAAGTCGTAACCCTTTACATCGGGAATGTCGAACGAGATTGCCGGGACACCGTTTATTGCAAACCAGGCATGATCGGAACCGCCTGCGGTTACAGGTCTTGGACGGGGAGGGTTGGTATTCCTGCTTACCTTGAAAGGAAAATCGGGATTGATACCATTCAAAGGTTCGGCAATCTTGATAAAATCGTCGTACATAGCCTCAGGAACCGTTATTCCGGTGGCTACCGTCGGCCCTCCGTCGCGGTTGAAATAGTTTGAAATACGCGGAAGCTTGTCCTTATTAGCCTCCACCCAGTGTTTCGAGCCATAAAGGCCGTATTCCTCAGCTGCCCACAGGCATACAAGGATGGTTCTTTCAGGTTTTCCTCCGGCGTTCATAATAAGCCGGGCCGCCTCCATAACCGGCGACACTCCCGAACCATCATCAACACCTCCAGTTGCTACGTCATAGGCATCAAGATGGGCACCTATCATAACATATTCTTCGGGGTATTTCTTTCCCTTTATAACCCCTATAACGTTGTGATAGGGAACGGGACCAGGCTTGAAATGATTACGGATATCAAACTCGAGAAGGAAATAACGTCTCTCCCTGACCATCTTTTCAATAACTGCATACTGACTCTCATCGAGCTTGATGTCACAAACCTCAGGAAGGTTTTCAAAGTCAAGCCTGTCAAGGTTCTTCCTGTCGTAAAGGGCCCTGATAGGGACCTCCGATGACTGGATGATTCCAAGAATTCCGGCCTCAACCATCTCCCGGTACAAAAGAGCCGGTTCTTCCCTTAGTGGCAGTGGCGCTACAGGAGGTCTCATGGGATTCTGACTGTTATCCCTTGCTATCTCCTGGTTTACTTTTCTTATTGAATCGTTATAGACTATTATGTTGGCTCTAAGCGAATCTCCTTCAGGGGAATGATCAATGGGCATGCCATTATTCTTTCCTCCAATGAGCACCCAGGCCCCCTTCAATGCCCCCTTCATACTGTTGAATTCTGCGATAGTCTTCGGTTCAATGAGTACATGTCCCCTCTGAACTCCTTTGGTACCTGAGGTATATGAAGGAGTGGCAAAATGGAGCGTCATACCGTTATCTGACAGAAGCCTTCCGAACCAGGGTCCCCTGTTGAAGCCCACAGGCACCGAACCTGCCTCATCCATTATAACCTCCATACCCCACCGGCTGAATTGTGAAGCACACCAGAGCGCTGCATTCTCATAGGCATCCGAACCTGAAAGACGGCCTCCGAAACGGTTACTGATTACATCGAGATGATCCATGGTACGGTTATCCGTACTGCCGGCTTCGATTATACGCTCAATGACCTTAGCATGCTGAGCTTCAACAACCAGAGGCATAAGAACAAAGACCGTGACTGAAATTATTTTTCTTAACATATATTTAAAAATTATTTAACCTGCAATCTAATAATAATCGGGCAGGGTATAAAAACAAACATACTCCTGTAATGGTCAACACTCTCCATACCTTCTTCAGAAGGCTTACCGTACAGAGCAGCCACCATAAAAGGGAGTCCTGAAATGCTAATCACCGTCCCGGTCTGAAGTCAATACCTCTTTCCTATGACATCCCAGTCGAGAATATCCCAGAAAGCTTTTATATAGTCGGGACGTCTGTTACGGTAGTCAATATAGTAGGCATGTTCCCACACATCGCAGGTAAGAATCGGCTTCAGGCCTTTTCTGAGGGGATTACCTGCATTTGACTCCTGGGTTATTTTAAGTGAACCATCAGTATCAGCAACGAGCCAGGCCCATCCTGAGCCGAAAAGAGTGGCTGCTGCCTTCGAGAACTGCTCTTTGAAAGCATCAAAGGAACCAAACGAGCTTTCTATTGCACCAGCCAGAGTACCTGATGGAACCCTGGGCCCATCAGGCGAAAAGGAAGTAAAATAAAAAGTATGGTTCCAGATCTGGGCTCCGTTATTAAAAATGCCTCCCTCTGCTTTAAGCACAATGGTCTCGAGATCAGCATTTTCAAATTCAGTTCCCGGTATGAGCCCGTTAAGGTTATTTACATATGCCTGATGATGCTTTCCGTAATGGAACTCAAGGGTTTCCTGGCTGATGACCGGAGCAAGATCTCCTGATCCGTAGTTTAATTCTGGTAATTTAAAGGCCATGATATCTGATTTAAATTAATAATAACTGCATTTTTCAGAACAATATGCATCACCATCAAATTTAATCAAATCATCCGGAAAATGAGTTGTATTCAGGTCAGAAATAT
>JAVEZD010000090.1:0-9079 GCA_034003165.1 Bacteroidales bacterium
TTTACAAAAAACAGGCAGGCCGACAGGTTGCTGCTTTATAATTCTGCCTTTGTTGCAGAGGAGGTGGATACAACAAGATATAATCAGATCAAAGGCCGCAGTCTGACAGGATACTTCAGGGATAACAGCCTATACAGAATCATCATAGAGGGAAACGGAGAAACAATCTATTTTCTTACCGATAACGAAGAAGTGGTAGGTGTTAACCACGCCCTTTGCTCAAAAATCGATATTTATATAGAAGACGGAAAGATCAGGGAGATCAATGAACTCGAAAATCCGGAGGGAATAATAGATCCTCCTGAAAAACCTCATAAAGAACTTAAGCTGGAGGGATTTGCATGGCATGATGCTATCAGACCTAAAAAAAAGTCTGATATTTTCTTAAATAAATAAGGGACCCGGATAAAGGGAACCTTCCGGGCTAATATTCATCTTCATTAAAAAAGAAGTCATCCTTACTTGGGTAGTCAGGCCAGATATCCTCAATGCTCTCATAAATATCTCCCTCATCCTCAATCTCCTGTAGATTTTCAATGACCTCCAGGGGAGCACCCGACCTAATGGCGAAGTCAATCAGCTCATCCTTAGTGGCAGGCCATGGAGCATCCTCAAGTTTTGATGCTAATTCAAGTGTCCAGTACATATTATTCCGCTTAAAATAAATTTTTACAAAGTCTGCAAATATATATAATATTTAACTTAAAAAACAAACGGTTTTTTTAAGTTTTTTAACACATTAGACAGACCATGTATCTTCTTCATTATTAAACTCATAACAAATACTCCGCGAAAGTATGAAGAGATAATCTGAGATTCTGTTTAGTAATGCGGGTAAACTTTCAGGTATTTCACAGGTCTCCCCAAGTTCCGAAACCGATCTCTCTGCCCTTCTGCAGACACAACGGGCTATATGGCACCATGATGCAGAGACAGACCCGCCGGGAAGCACAAAGCTGTTAAGCTGGGGCAGTTTAGCTTCCATAATGTCGATTTCATTCTCAAGAAGACTTAAAAAATTGCCCGTAGAGCTAAGGCCTGAAAAAGCTTTATCAGCACTACTGCCGGCAAGCAGGGATGAAGAAGCCATAAGCTGCTCCTGAAGGGTTTTAAGAAACTCTCTTCTGCTACTGTTTTCCTTAAGTTCTCTGAGGAGTCCGGTCCATGAAATAAGTTCATCAATATCACCCAGAGCCCTGAGACAGGGGTGATGTTTGGGAACCCTACCCCTTCCGGGAAGAGAACTTGTCCCGTCATCTCCTTTGCGGGAATATATTTTCATTTTAACCGGAACAGATACCCTTAGGGGTAGTTATTTTATCAGGCTTTTTTCTTGTAGTTGGGATTGACATAATCCTGGGAGACCTCACCGTCAAGAAGCCTTATGATTCTTGCAGCGTGCATGGCAATATCCTCTTCATGGGTTACAAGAATAACCGTATTTCCTAACTTGTGAATGTCATCAAGAAGTCCCATGATATCGAGAGAAGTCTTACTGTCGAGGTTTCCTGTCGGTTCATCGGCAAGAATTATTGAAGGTTTGTTTACAAGGGCCCTGGCTATAGCCACCCTCTGACGCTGACCACCTGATAACTCATTGGGTTTGTGATCCATCCTGTCACCAAGACCCACCTTTTCCAGACTATCAATAGCAATCCTTTCCCTGTCGGCTTTGGGCACTCCGGCATATATTAACGGAAGGGTCACATTTTCAAGTGCCGTATATCTTGGAAGAAGGTTGAAGGTCTGGAATACAAATCCGATCTCCTTGTTTCTGATCTCGGCAAGATAGTCGTCTTCCATCTTGCTTACATCAATGCCGTTAAGAATATAATCACCGCTTGATGGGGTATCAAGGCAACCTAACAGGTTCATGAGAGTTGACTTTCCGGATCCTGAAGGGCCCATTATTGCAACATACTCATTACGGTTAATATCGATAGTCACCGATCTGAGAGCCTGCACTACGACTGAACCGATCTGATAATTCTTAACAATATTATTAATTTCAATTACTTTATCCATAGGGCACAAATTTGAATTTCCGAAATTAGATTAATTTACTTAATAATAGAAGTATTATAATATTAATTTTTGTTAATACCTTATTCTATACGCAATTGAGCTAAAACCTTGCCTGAAGAACACCATTCCCATCCTGAAAATGTCAATAGAAAGGGTCACTTTTGGATGGCGCTTAACCTCATCCCAGGCCTCTCCCATGTCTTCTGAATAATTTATGTCATCCAGAACTATTACAGTATCCGGACCAGCGATTTCAGCCATTTCCGAAAAATATCTCAGAACCGCTTCCTTCCTGTGATCCCCATCAATAAACACCAGTCCCGGCCTTTCAGCCTTCCTCTTAAGCTCCGGCATGCTTTCGTCAAACGGACCTTTAAGAACAGTGATGTTATCAAGCCCGGCCTTTTCAAAATTCCTTTCAGCAACAGCAGCCGTCTCAGGACAACCTTCCATGGTAAAAACAGGAATATCTGTAACTGTTGATGCAAGATACATAGTGCTTATTCCAAGAGATGTCCCGAACTCAACTACCGAAGGTGCTCCAAACTCCTCAGAAAGACGGGCCAGCAGAAGTCCATATTTTTCAGTTACAGCTGAATAACGTGCAATATCTGATATTTTCCTTGTGTCTTTTCCCATAATTCCTGAACCAGCTCCCAGATCCCTTACCTTTATTGTTGTTTTATCTGCCAGAAGTTCTTTCCTTATCTTTTCAATACTACAGACAACACCGGGATCGATTTTATTCCTGAAGACACGCGAAACAAGGTCAAAGGCAAAGGGACTGTGAACACCGTGACCACTACATGGCAGGGCTTCAATGATATATCTTGCATAGGATGATATTCTGAAAAAAATCATAGCTTATCTGTTTCCTGTCATTAGGTCATATCTCCAAAAATAGTTATTTTCGGATATCCGTTTCAAATAGTCTCAGGTTAAAAAATGCAGGGTTTTCTGGATACAAATATCACTTATCTTCCCGGTGTCGGTCCCAAAAGAGCCGAATTACTTGAAAAGGAACTGCAGATTTCGACCTACAGAGACCTTCTTTACTATTTCCCCTACAAATATATTGACAGGACAAAGTTCTACAGTATATCAGAACTCGATCCCGACCTGCCCAATGTCCAGATCAAGGGTTTAATAAAAGGATACTACACTGAAGGTTACGGAGCAGGAAAACGGCTGGTAGCTGATTTCAGCGACGGGACGGGGACTATAAAACTAATCTGGTTCAAGGGTATAAAATGGATAACCTCCACTTATACTACTGACGTTGAATATATTGTTTTTGGCAAGCCAGGAGTTTTCAACGGGCTTGTCAACATTATTCACCCCGAAATAGAAGCCGTTCAGAAAAACGAGGCAAAACTAAGCTCAGCTTTACAGGCTTACTACAACACGACCGAAAAGCTCAAAAGCCAGTATATAACCTCAAAAACCATAAGCAAACTTACCGGAACCTTACTGAATCAGATTAAATTCCGTATACCGGAAACCCTGCCCGACCATATCATCTCCCGGTACAAACTTATGAGTCTTCACGACACCCTTTACAGGATCCATTTCCCTGCAAATCCTGATGAGATGGAACGGTCAAGGTACCGGATCAAGTTTGAGGAGTTGTTTTATATTCAGCTTAACCTGTTAAGGTACAAGGGTAACCGGACCAGAAAATATAAAGGCTTTGTATTCAAAAATGTAGGCGAAAACTTCAACAATTTCTATTTCAACAACCTGCCTTTCTCTCTTACAGAAGCCCAGAAGAAGGTCATGAAGGAGATCCGGCGCGATCTGGGTTCGGGGAAACAGATGAACAGGCTTCTTCAGGGGGACGTAGGAAGCGGGAAGACACTTGTGGCCCTGATGAGCATGCTTATTGCCATTGACAACGGTTATCAGGCCTGTCTTATGGCTCCCACCGAGATCCTGTCGTCTCAGCATTTCAACACCATTACAAAAATGCTCATGGGACTTGATCTTAAAATAAGCTTACTTACAGGTTCTACAAAAAAAGCAGCCCGAAAAGAGATAGATGCTTCGCTTGTTGATGGATCCCTCAGCATTCTTGTGGGAACTCATGCACTTATTGAAGAAAACGTCAGGTTCAGTAACCTGGGCCTTGTTATAATTGATGAACAGCATCGGTTCGGGGTGGCCCAGAGGGCAAAACTGTGGGAGAAAAGTGAAAATCCTCCTCATGTACTTGTTATGACTGCCACTCCCATTCCGCGTACACTGGCAATGACCCTGTACGGCGACCTTGATGTTTCTGTAATTGATGAGCTACCTCCGGGCAGGATGCCTGTCAGGACTATGCATTTCACAGAGCCTGAAAGAAATAAGGTCTTTGGCTTTATAAGGAACCAGATAAAACTGGGAAGACAGATCTTCATTGTATACCCCCTTATTAGCGAATCTGAAAAGATGGACTACAAGGATCTTGAGGATGGTTGGGATACTCTCTCAAGGGTTTTTCCTCCTCCCGGATATTGCATAAGCATCGTTCACGGCAGGATGAAACCGGCCGAAAAAGATGCTTCCATGAAGCTGTTCAAGGATGGGCACGCCCATATCCTGGTTGCCACAACAGTCATCGAGGTAGGCGTCGATATCCCAAACGCCACCGTAATGGTTATCGAAAGTGCCGAACGATTCGGACTGTCACAGCTTCATCAGCTCAGAGGACGTGTCGGCCGTGGCGATGGTCAGTCGTATTGCATCCTAATGACCTCGGGAAAGATGTCGCGTGAAGCTGTCAGAAGAATAGAGGTGATGACAAGGACCAATGATGGCTTTGAGATAGCCGAGACCGATCTTCAGCTGCGGGGACCAGGAGATATAGAAGGAACCCTTCAGAGCGGTATTCCTTTTGAACTGAGGATTGCCGACCTGGGTAAAGACGGACAGATAATCGAATATGTCAGAAGGATAGCAGAGGGCATTCTTGAAGATGATCCCTTGCTTGGAAAAGAACAAAACCAGATACTTAAAACAGAACTAAGACGGCTGTTCAGCATCAAACAGTCGTGGAGCGACATAAGCTGATTAAAGATATTTTACATGGATTGATTTAAGAAAGATAAGTTAAATAATTTTTCAGATAAGCAATGGCTGGCACCTACAGATAACTAACAGTGGTTTAAAGGAGTTATGTTTTTATTGGAACCAAATATTCAGTCTTTTTAAAAAAGTGACAAAATTCAGCTCCTTTTATTTGGGGATTAGTAAATTTGCTGGCTGCAATTAACCCTGAAGTCCAATGGACGAAAGAAGTAACAAGGGTACAATTTCTCACGAAGGTATTGTCGACAGAAAAGACAATAACTCAGTAGTGGTAAGAATTACATCATCTTCTGCATGTTCGGGATGCCATGCAGAAGGATACTGTAATATCTCTGACCAGAAAGAGAAGTATATTAATGTGACCGGCAGCTATGATGTAAGTCCGGGCGACCACGTTATCCTTCTTATGACACAATCGATGGGTTTCAGGGCAATATCACTTGGCTATCTCCTACCCCTTGTCGTAATGATCGCAGGCCTGGTTGTATTTCTCAGCATGTCGGTGCCTGAGCTGGTGGCAGGTCTGCTTTCAATTGCAATACTGATTCCCTATTTCCTGATACTTTATTTTTTAAGGGACAGGATCAGTAATAAGTTCAACTTCACGATAAAAACATAGCAATGAGTTCTACCGTTCTGCTTACTGTTGTAACACTGAGTCTGATAGCCCTGGCCGCATCTGTGATACTGTATTTTGTTGCTCAGAAATTTAAGGTTGTCGAAGACCCAAGGATTGATGAGGTACAGGCTCTGCTTCCGGCAGCCAACTGTGGTGGTTGCGGATTTGCAGGTTGCCGTAATTTTGCTGAAGCCCTGGTAAAGGCTGATACCTTTGAAGGACTTAACTGCCCTGTAGGAGGGGCAACAGTAATGGCTTCAGCAGCTGAACTGCTTGGCAAAACCCCTCCTGCCGTTGAACCTAAGGTAGCTGTTCTGAAATGTAACGGAAGTCCTGATAACCGTGCCCGTACAAACAGGTACGACGGAGTCCTTAACTGCCGTATATCCCACAGTCTTTACCTTGGTGAAACAGACTGCAGCTATGGATGCATGGGGTATGGAGATTGTGTTACTGCTTGTGCTTTCGATGCCATTCATATAGATATGGCAACAGGACTGCCTGTAGTCGTTGATGACAAATGTGTTGCCTGCGGGGCCTGTGTAAAAGCTTGTCCGAGGAATCTTATTGAACTCCGTAAGAAAGCAAAAAAAGACAGGAAGATTTATGTTGCCTGTTCAAACTGCGACAAGGGTGGCCCGGCAAGGAAAGCCTGCAAAGTTGCGTGTATTGGATGTGGCAAATGCGTCAGGGTGTGCGCCTTTGATGCTATAACAATTGAAAACAACCTGGCTTATATTGACGCTCAGAAGTGTACCTTCTGCCGAAAATGTGTTGCAGAATGTCCGACAGGAGCCATTATCGAGGTCAACTTCCCACCCCGGAAACCAAAAGAGGAGGTAAAGACTGAAACTGTTACTACTTAACTCAGAATAATTTTAAAATAAGATATTGTGCCGAAATCATTTCCTGCCGGTGGGGTTCATCCACCTGAAAACAAGCTGACAGCAAGTATTCCGATAACGGTTCTGCCAGTCCCGCCCGGTGTTGTGATACCATTATCGCAGCATATCGGGGTTCCTGCAACTCCCGTCGTAAACAAGGGGGATTATGTAAAAACGGGACAACTGATTGCTTCGGGAAAAGGATTTGTATCTGCCAGCATACACTCACCCGTTTCGGGAAAAGTAACCAGGATCGACAGTGTTCCTGACAGCTCGGGATATAAACAGTCTGCCATATTCATCGATACCGAAGGTGATGAATGGGTCGATACTGTCGACAGAAGTCCCGCCACACTTAAGGAAATAAGCCTGTCGGCTGAAGAGATAGTAAAAAGATGTCTCGACAGCGGAATTGTTGGCCTCGGAGGAGCTACTTTCCCATCACACGTCAAGCTGACTATCCCATCGGGCAAAAGATGTGATCTGCTCATCATAAACGGTGTTGAATGCGAACCTTTTCTCACGTCAGATCACAGGCTGATGCTTGAAAAGGGAGAACAGATACTTGTAGGTGTTAGCATACTTATGAAAGCACTGAAGGTCGGCAAAGCCATGATAGGTATTGAAGCCAACAAGCCTGACGCCATAAAAGCCATGACTGACCTCGCACGCGGGTTCAAAGGTATCTCTGTTCATGAGCTGAAGGTAAAATATCCCCAGGGAGGAGAAAAACAACTTATTAAAGCGCTGACGGGAAGAGAGGTCCCTTCGGGAAAGCTTCCCCTCGATGTTGGGGTTGTCGTTCATAATGTTGGTACCTCTTTCGCTGTTTATGAGGCGGTCCAGAAAAACAAACCACTTATTGAAAGAGTGGTGACTGTTACCGGGAAATCGCTGTCAAAGCCTGGAAATTTCATGGTGAGGCTGGGCACCCCTGTAAGTACTATTATTGAGGCGGCCGGGGGTATGCCAGAGGATACGGCTAAGATTGTAAGCGGTGGACCAATGATGGGCAAGGCAGTGGTAAACACTTCGATCCCTGTGGTTAAGGGGATGTCGGGTATAGTCCTTTTCCCTGAATCCGAATCCAGAAGGTTGAATTCAGGCCCCTGTATAAGATGTGCGAAATGTGTCGCAGCCTGCCCTATGGGCCTTGAACCTTACCTTCTTATGATACTGGCTGAAAAAGGCCTTTATGAGAAAGCTGAAGAAAGAAAGATAACTGACTGTATGGAATGTGGTTCCTGCAGCTTTGCATGTCCTGCCGGAAGACCACTTCTCGACTATATAAGGCTGGGGAAAAGCACTGTAATCAGGATGGCCCGTGAGAGGGCGTTGAAATAAATGATAGCTTAATACTATGAGTAATCTGATAAACATATCTCCGTCGCCACATATACATGGGGCGGAAACCACCCGCAAGCTGATGTTCAACGTGGCTCTGGCCCTGCTTCCCGCCTTTCTTGTCTCGGTCTTGTTTTTTGGTACCGGGGCAATTATTGTCACTGCCATTTCAGTCACTTCATGTATTGTCTTTGAATACCTCATTCAGAAATTTCTGCTTAAAAAGCCTGTCTCGGTAACTGACGGATCAGCTCTTGTCACGGGATTATTGCTGGCCTTTAATGTGCCCTCGAACCTCCCTCCTCTTATAATAATTATTGGCAGCCTTGTATCCATAGCTATAGCAAAGATGACTTTCGGTGGACTGGGAAACAATCCCTTCAATCCAGCCCTTGTCGGCAGGGTGTTCATGCTTATCTCCTTCCCTGTGCAGATGACAAGCTGGCCCCTGCCCGAAGGTTTCAGTACGGGTTATACTGATGCCCTTACCGGAGCAACGCCACTTGCAATAGTAAAGGAAGGTATTAAAAATGGAGAACCTCTGGTAAACCTGATGCAGAATGTACCATCACATACCGAGATGTTCACAGGTCATATCGGAGGATCCCTCGGTGAGATCTCCGCAGCCGCCCTGCTGATAGGATTCATCTATCTTCTTATAAGGAAAGTAATCACATGGCATATCCCTGTGTCAGTAATAGGAACGGTTGCCGTTTTTACGGGTATTCTATGGCTTGTTAATCCGGAAAAAAATGCCGACCCTCTTTTCCACGTCCTTGCCGGAGGAGTGCTTCTAGGTGCAATCTATATGGCCACCGATTACGTTACTTCTCCCATGGTCCCCAAAGCCATGATAATCTATGGTTGCGGGATAGGGGTCATAACAGTGCTTATAAGGGTCTTCGGGGCATATCCCGAAGGAGTATCCTTTGCTATACTTATAATGAATGCTTTTGTTCCGCTGATGAATACTTATATCAAACCAAAAAGATTCGGGGAGGAGGTGAAGAATGGCTAAGACAGAATCGACATTCAGGAATATGCTGCTCTCTCTTACCCTGATCTCAGTCGTTGCAGCTACATGTCTGGGATTCGTATACGAACTGACAAAGGGGCCCATTGAAGCTTCAAACCTCAA
>JAVEZD010000091.1:0-8939 GCA_034003165.1 Bacteroidales bacterium
CCGGTCTCACCTCAGGTCAATCCCGACAGGACAGTCACCTTCCGTTTCGAAGCCCCATCAGCAAAATCGGTGTTGCTCAGTGCCCAGTTCCCGGGAACACCACTGCCAATGGAAAAAGATGAATCAGGAATATGGAGCGTGACAACAGGTCCTGTGAAGCCTGATCTTTATCCATATAATTTCATAGTTGACGGGCTAAGGGTAATGGACCCGGGTAATCCCGATTTCTTCCCCAACGAACGATTCAAAGCCAGCCTTGTCAACATCCCGGGCGACACTTCCCTGCTGCACACCCCGCGGAACGTACCTCATGGTACCGTAACTTATGAGTATTATCCGTCGACAGGCATCACCACCGGGTCGCTGTTGGTTTATACTCCTCCCGGCTACAACAGGGATCTTTCAGTATCCTATCCGGTTTTCTACCTGGCCGGAGGTACTACCGATACCGAGGAAACCTGGTTCAGAGCAGGCAGGATAAACATTATCCTCGACAATCTTATTGCGGAAGGAAAGGCCAGGCCTATGATTGTTGTGATGCCCTACGGTAATATTGAAGGAAGAAATGCCGCCCAGACAGGCCAGCCCAAACCTGACGATCCGGCCGACAGGGAAGGGATCGAGGCCATCATAAGGGCAATGACCTTCGAAGAGGACCTGCTTAATTTTATTATTCCTTTTATTGAAAGTAACTACAGGGTTATAAAAGACAGCGGTAACCGTGCCATCGGAGGTTTCTCACGTGGGGGCGGACAGGCTCTGAGAACGGGTTTCGGCAATATGGATAAATTTGCATGGATCTGTTGCTACAGCGCCTATCTGAACGAAAAAGAGATGAAAGGCACCTTCAATTCTGTAATAGCCAAACCACGGGTTACAAACAATACACTCAGGCTCCTCTGGGTAAGCGTGGGAAAGGATGACTTTCTCTATAAACAGACAGAAGAATTCATGACTTTTCTTAAAAAAAAGAGAGTGAGACATAAAAGCCTTATAACTGACGGAGGACATACCTGGATGAATGCAAGGCTTTATTTTGCAGAAACGGCTAAACTTCTGTTCCAATGACAGGCATCATGAAAAAGACTCTGATATTGATTCTGCTACTGATGCATGCTTCTTACCATGCCGGAGCCCAGCGTGAGCCTTCAGTAATCTCTCCCGAGATTCATCCCGACAAAACCACAACATTCAGGCTCCATGCACCATCTGCTCTTAAAGTGACTCTCGACTCCGACATGACTACTCTACCCGTCGATATGACAAAAGACAGTTCAGGAATCTGGAGCGTAACACTGGGCCGCGTCAGAGCAGATCTTTATGCTTACAGCTTCGTGGTTGACGGAATAAGAATATGCGACCCAGGCAACACCCTTATCGAATCGGGAACAGGTTTTAAAAACAGCCTCGTGGAAATTCCCGGAGATTCACCACCAATGATATCATTGATACGGGTGCCTCATGGAAATATACACTACCGTTACTATCACTCTTCAAAAGACGGTGAGATAAGGCCACTGGTAATTTATACACCACCTGGTTTCAATATATGCAACAACATACGTTATCCGGTAATTTATCTTCTTCATGATGAAACCGGTAACGAGGAATCATGGGTAAAGACAGGACGGGTCAACCTTATTGCCGACAATCTGATTGCAATGAAAAGGACGATACCCATAATAATAGTAATGCCATACACAGACTATCTGTCCGGTACAGGAAAAGACTTCACCGATGAACTCCTCGATGATATTATTCCCTTTGTAGAAGAGGAATATCCGGTAGTAACAGACAGTAAGGACAGGGCAATTGCCGGTTTTGGAAGGGGTGGGGCACTATCTGCCGTTGCAGGTCTTTCAAATCCCGGCATATTTGCCAATATTTGCACTTACGCACCTGAAACTGAAAATAAGATGTACGATGACTTTATTTCGGGATGGAATCCTGACCCGGAAGAACTGAAAAAGCAGATCAAACACTTCTCTGTCCATATAGGGTCAAAGGATTATCTGTACGAGAAAGTCCTGGGAACCATCTCCCGGCTTCTGGGAAAAGGCCTGATCCTGGAAACCCATTACGCCAAAGGTGCCCACGACTGGATCAGTGCAAGAACCTACCTGACCAATTCACTTCAGGAATTATTCTGAAAAATTAATAATAATAAATACCTAAATTCAAGAAACATGAAAAAACGCAAAGTCATCTATTCAATTTTACTTATCCTTTTTCTCAGTTATCCTATCACCGGATATGTAGCAGGGCAGAATGCCAGGATAAAATTCGACACCGAACGGATCATCGGGGAGGTTGATAAAAACATCTATGGGAATTTCGTTGAACATCTTGGAAGATGCGTATATGGCGGGATCTATGAACCCGGCTCCGCGCTGTCAGATACTGACGGTTTCAGAAAGGATGTGCTGGACGCAGTAAAAGGACTCAACGTATCACTGATACGCTATCCCGGGGGCAACTTCGTTTCCAACTATCATTGGCTCGACGGTGTCGGTCCAAAGGAAGAAAGGGTGCCAAGGATGGAACTGGCCTGGGCAAGACTTGAGACAAATGAATTCGGTACCAATGAATTCGTAAAATACTGCAGGGCCGTTGGGAGTGAGCCCTATATGTCGGTAAACATGGGTACGGGTACTATAGAAGAAGCTCAGAGATGGGTCGAATACTGCAACGTGAAAGAGGGTCCGTATTTTGCCGAACTCAGAAAGAAACACGGTTTCCCGGAACCCTATGATATAAAATACTGGAGTCTGGGAAATGAGATGGATGGAGAGTGGCAGATGGGTCACCTGAATGCTGAAGACTATTCAAAGAAAGCCCTGGAAGCTGCAAAGCTGATGAGACTGACCTCTCCCGACATCAAACTTATTGCTGCCGGATCATCAAACTACAGACCTGCTGCTGATCCTGACCACTGGAACCGTACCATCCTTACCAACCTCAGGGATGTGGTCGATTACATAGCCCTCCACATGTATGTGGGCAATCCCGACGGCAACTACTACAACTTCCTGACAACCCCTCTGGTGATGGAACAAAGAACAGACATTGCAAGAGGAATGATCAATGAGGTCATGCAGAAAGCCGACAGGGGCGACAGGCCTCCCATCTACATAGCATGGGATGAATATAACGTATGGTACAGGGCAAGGACTGATGAGACCACCAGGGGAACAAGGGCTCTTGAAGAAAGATACAACCTCGAGGATGCCCTGGTAATCGGAGGTTTCCTTAATGTGTTCATCAGAAATGCCGATGTTGTAAAGATGGCAAATATGGCCCAGCTTGTAAACGTCATCGCTCCCATCTTCGCTGAAGAAAAGGGGATGTTCCGCCAGACTATATATTTCCCGCTCGAATTGTTTGCAAAGAACATGCACGGTAAGTCACTCGACATCCTTGTCGACTGCCCTACCTATGATACCGAAGATTTCTTTATTGGTCCCGGTGAAGTAATGACAAAACAAACCGACGTCCCCTATCTTGATGTTTCAGCCGTTTATGAGAACGGAGAGGTGGTATTTTCTGTTGTCAACAGGCATCTGGATAAGCCAATAACCACTGATATCATCTGCCAGTCGGGAGTCTTTGACGGTACTCTTGAAGTTTTTGAGGTGAATGGCAAGGATATCAAGACTGTAAACGATTTCGATGCTGAAAATGTAAAAACGGTTTCAAAACCTGCACTGAAAGCTAAAGGCAATACTGCCACCTACTCGTTCCCGGCCCACTCTCTTACCATGATAAAGGGAAAAGTTAAATAGGCTGATGGTAAAAAATATCTAAACTGCTTTATATGAAGAAATTGATTGTTCTGGCATTAAGTATCCTGTCGTTTACCGGTCTTACCGCCCAGGAAAACAACCTGCTGAAGCTATGGTACGACAAGCCCGCAAAACAGTGGGTCGAAGCGCTGCCTGTAGGCAACGGCCGCCTGGGAGCCATGGTGTTCGGGGATCCGGTTAACGAGGTTATCCAGCTTAATGAAAACACTGTATGGGCAGGACAACCCAACAGGAACGACAATACCGCTGCCAGGGAAGCCCTGCCTGAAGTAAGGAGGCTTATTTTCGAAGGCAAATACAAGGAAGCCCAGGATCTGGTTAACCAGGCGTTCATCTCCAAAACATCGCACGGAATGCCTTATCAGACAGTTGGTAACCTGAAACTCGAATTTCCGGGCAACGCCGGTTTTTCTGACTACTACCGCGAGCTTGATATAGACAGGGCCGTAGCTTCGTCGCGCTACAAAGTTAATGGAGTCAGTTACAACACAAGCGTCTTTGCCTCGGGGCCCGACCAGGTTGTGATAGTGCGCATCTCTGCCGACCGGCCCGGATCAGTAAGCTTTTCAGCCAGCCTCGAAAGACCATCAAAGGTTAACAAATCGACTGCAGGGAATAATGAACTGATAATGTCGGGAACGACCGGTGATTTTGAAACAGTGAAAGGCGCCCTGCGCTTTGAGGCCCGGGCAAGGTTTATAAACAAGGGCGGACAGATTGCAGCAACCGATTCGGTAATTGATGTCAGGGGAGCTGATGAAGTAACCATCTTCATCTCGATGGCTTCAGGCTTCAGGAGTTATGATGACATCAGCGCCGATCCTTCTGAGAGGGCCCTTGCTTTCCTCAACCCTGCCTCAAAAAAAGACTACAGTGTCATTCTGAATGATCATATTGCCGATTACCGCAGTTTCTTCAGACGGGTGAGTCTTGACCTTGGTTCAACGGAGGCAGTAAAAAAACCTACAGATCAGAGACTAAACGAGTTTGCTACCGGTGATGATCCGCAGCTTGTTGAACTCTATTTCCAGTTTGGCCGTTATCTTCTTATATCGTCCTCCAGACCAGGAGGTCAGCCGGCCAACCTGCAGGGAATATGGAACCATCAGCTTACTCCGTCGTGGGACAGCAAATACACTGTCAACATAAACACTGAGATGAACTACTGGCCTTCCGAGATAACCAACCTTACAGAGATGAACGAACCCCTGGTAAAGATGGTTAAGGAACTGTCGCAGACAGGCCGTCAGACAGCCAGCGATATGTACGGAGCAGGCGGCTGGGTTCTTCATCACAATACAGATATATGGAGGATCACTGGTCCCATCGACGGTGCTTTCTGGGGGCAGTGGCCTCTGGGAGGAGCATGGCTTTCGCAGCACCTGTTCGACAAATATGATTTCAACGGCGACAGAGAGTATCTTAAAACAATCTATCCTGTTGTAAAGGAAGCTTCTCAATTCTTTCTCGACTTTCTTACTGAAGAGCCCGAAAACAAATGGCTTGTCGTTGCTCCATCCAACTCTCCGGAGAATGCTCCGTCAGTGCGTTCAGCTTATTCAATAAGCGCCGGAACAACCATGGACAACCAGCTCGTCTTCGACCTGTTAAGCAAGACAATCAATGCTGCCCGTATCCTGGATACTGACACGGAGTTTGTATCAGCCCTTCAGACAGCCCTTGACCGCCTTCCTCCCATGCAGACGGGTAGCTGGGGACAGTTGCAGGAATGGATGCAGGATCTTGATAACCCTGAGGATAAACACCGTCATGTTTCCCATCTGTATGGCCTGTATCCTTCGAACCAGATATCACCCTACAGAACCCCTGAACTGTTCTCAGCAGCCCGGACCTCACTCGAGGCACGTGGTGACGAATCAACAGGATGGTCGATGGGCTGGAAGGTTAACCTCTGGGCAAGACTTCTCGACGGAGACCATGCCTATAAACTGATTACCGACCAGCTAAGTCCTTCGATCCAGGCCGGCAGAAGGGAAAGGGGAGGCACTTACCCCAACCTGTTTGACGCCCACCCTCCCTTCCAGATTGACGGTAATTTCGGCTGTACTTCGGGAATCGCTGAGATGTTTCTTCAAAGCCACGACGGAGCCGTCCATCTTCTGCCAGCCCTTCCCGGAATATGGAAGAAAGGCAGTGTAGAGGGACTAAAAGCCCGGGGCGGATTTGAACTCGACATAGAATGGGAAAACGGAGAGATCAGTGAAGCTGTAATCAAATCATCACTGGGAGGCAATTGCCGTATCAGGTCATACGTACCCTTAAAAGGGAAAGGACTTAAAATAGCAAAGGGCGAAAATCCCAATATGTTTTATCAGGTTCCCGGAATAAAAAACCCGGTTATACATGCGGCTATTACACCGGACGCACCTGAGAAAGTGTATGAATATGATCTCAAAACACGTAAAGGAAAAACAGTAACAGTTGTAAAAAATCAATAAACAATAAACCGACATGGCACAGTATCCGGAACACGAGGATTCCTTTTTGTTATCCTCTGTTCCGGATTTCTGTTCATGAAAAATCAGTTTATCTTAAAGTCTGGCCCTTATCGGATATGATTTTTAATGTTTTTTAACTATTTTTGAATAACCTGATCATTAAACCGAAATTAGATATTGTGTCCCTTTTGTCTATTAACCCCTAACACATATCCTTATGAAGACAAAAACATCAACGACAACCATCATCAGATTTTTTTCAGTGTCAGCACTCGCTGTACTGATAATTATGCTGGCCAACTGCCGTGGTTCAGGCCTTAAAGATGCCGGAGAAATTGATTCCACAAAAGGACTTAAGGACTTCTACCAGGGCTATTTTGATATCGGAGTGGCTGTAAGCCCTCAAAACCTTGAGGGAGAAGAGGCTGAATTAATAAAGAAACACTTCAACAGCATCACTGCTGAAAACGTAATGAAGCCCGGTCCGATCCATCCTAAGGAAGACAGTTTTGCATGGGAAAATGCAGATAAGATAGTTGAATTTGCCATGGCAAACGGAATGAAAGTAAGGGGACATACACTGTGCTGGCATTCCCAGACGGCTGACTGGATGTTTCAGGATGAAGAAGGAAACCAGGTTTCCAGGGAAGTGGCCATGGAGAGACTTAAGGATCATATTACGGCTGTAGTGTCGCGCTACAAGGGTAAAGTGTATGCATGGGATGTTCTTAATGAAGTTATTCAAGATCGTGATACAAACACAATCTTCAGGGAGACTCAGTGGTACAAAATTATAGGCGAGGAATATGTGGCAAAAGTTTTCGAGTGGGCACACGAAGCCGATCCCGATGCCCTTCTTGTTTATAACGACTATAACACCGAAAACCCTGACAAAAGGGACAGGATATACACTATGCTAAAAAATCTCCTTGACGCCGGCGTGCCCGTTCATGCCGTAGGATTACAGGGCCACTGGAACATCACTGACCCTACCGAAGAAAACCTCAGGGCAAGTATTGACAAATTTGCTTCACTGGGTCTCAAAGTGCAGGTCACCGAACTTGACGTGTCAATATATGGCTCAAGAACCGATACCATCGGAATTGGCTTTACCCCCGAAAGGGAACAGAAACAGATTGATCTTTACAAAATGGCCTTCAATGTTTTCAGGGAGAAGAAGGATGTAATCAACAGCGTCACCTTCTGGAACGTAACCGACAGACGCAGCTGGCGCGACAGAAGAGATATGAAAGTATATCCCCTTCTGTTTGATGAAAACGCTGAACCCAAAAAAGTATTCTGGGAAGTTGTAAAGTTCTGATACATTAAAGGTCCGGATATACAAAAAACATTGTTATTTCCCGTCAGATACAGGAACAGGAATTTTAAAAGATTCCTGTTCCTTTTTTCTTTATACACGATCTCATAGGCTAGAAGCCCGGGAAAAGCACTGGTAGACGATAGCTGCTTAAATAGTTTCCAATATCCTCTTATTAAATAAAATAAAGTGGTTAAATTTAAAAAGTGAAATAAGCCGGAAACCTGGTTAAAAGAAATGAGATATGAGTAAAGGTGATTTTATTATTGAACTGGCAAGCGGTTACGACTTTGACCGGACCGTTGACAATATTTTAAAGGGAGCCGCAGAAAGATCATGGAACATACCCGCAACACATGACCTGCAACTTTCACTGCTTAAATCAGGAAAAACTGTAAAACCGGTTAAGGTAATCGAGATCTGCAAACCCCAATACTCCGGACAGATGCTTGAACTCAATCATGAACGGATAATGTCGGTTATGATGCCCTGCCGGATTTCGGTTTATGTTAAGGACGACGGTAATACCTACGTTGCACTTATTGACGGAAATAAAATGTCAGCCGGTCAGCCCGATTCAATAGCTAAAGTGATGAAAGCTGCTTCGGATGAAACACTTGAAATAGTAAACAAGGCTATTTCGTGAAGCAATTATGTTAAAATCCTTTGTATCGACTGTTTTTCCTTTTCTGTAAGAGAATCCATCTCCTGAAGGGCATGGAAAATCTTTGTTTTGAAATTCCAGCAGGTCATCTGCCTCAGCGATAACCTCCTCGCAAATTCATAGGTTGAAATGTCTTCCTTCCCTTTACAAACATTGTAGGCAATGTAAAATGCTTTATGCAACGGGAATTTGCAGTTATGAAATATTGTCCCCGCCGACGCCGATTCCTCTGATTTACATTTGGTACATCTCCTTGACCACGAAGTCTTTCCTGCACAGTAATTATCATTTCCACATTTCCGGCAGATAAAACCATCCTTCCATTTTACCTCAGCCAGAAACTCAAGACATTTTTCATCACTGCTGAAAAGCTCTTCAAGCTGTCTTTCTGAAAGCTCTCCTTTGAAAATTGGCTCCATAAAGCATTTATTACATACAAAGATAAAAAAAAAGAGTGATAATAATAAGATTTAGGTGATACTATTGCGATTTATTTCATTAAATTTATACCTTTGCAAAAAAATTAACTGCTAATAAATGGATACTGACTTTTCTGCATCAACAAAACCAAAATCCGGAATGGATTTTTTCAGGTCGTGGCGTTTCTGGAGACCTGCTATTGGTGTAGCAACCGGAGCAGTGGCAGGATATCTTTATTATTACTTTATCGGTTGCAATTCGGGGACCTGTCCGAT
>JAVEZD010000092.1:0-8923 GCA_034003165.1 Bacteroidales bacterium
GGCAGTGATGGTTTTATCCTCGGCATCAACAATTGCGAACTGCTCGCAATGGCCGAAATGTGAACATAGGATACCGCCTTCAAGTGGAATTGCTATACGTTTCTTCATTGTTCAGTAATGATTTTTTATGGTATATGAATCGATTATTTAATTAATAGTAAGCTATCTGCCGGCTTTATCAACGCTGACAACCGCCCGGCTCCGTTTTTTTCTTCAGCGGCCTCTGCCGCTCCCTTTGCCACGGCCTGATCCGGCCCCGCGACCGGCACCCCGACCGGTGCCTTGACCGGTACCGCCTCTGCCAGCACCTCGGCTGGCACCACCGCTTCCGGTTCCGTGTCCTCTGCCGGCACCACGGCCACTGCCCTGGCCCTGAACCTGGCCACTTCCTCGTCCGCTGCCCTGGCCCTGACCTCTGCCCTTACCCTGCCTGGGTCCCTGGCCGCGACCTCTGCCGCCTGGTGCCACTGAACTCTCTTCCTTATCAGTAGCATTGGCCTCTTCCTTGCCTGCCTTCCCGGCACGGCCCGCACCGTAATTCGTGCACTTACCGGCTTTCCTGCCGGTCATCGGTCCCTCACCCTGAGGACCTTTATGATCCAATCCTGGCATTTTTTCTATTTATTGCTTATTCAACATATCTATCACCGACTTAACAGTCTTCTCCGGCTCCTTGTAGACCACCATCTGGATCCTCAGACTGTCAAGAAGCGATTTGATCTTATAGCCGAACTCGCCGGAGACGATCTTCTCAACCTCCTTTGATGCCACCAGCTGGACTGAAGCCGGACCGGCTCCCTCCTCGGCATCCTTGTTGGGGTTTGGGAGTATCTCCACCCCGCCGGTCTCTGTATCGTAAATGACAAAAAAGGCGCAGCGGCCAAACCGCTGGTCGAGCTTGCTCTCAAGGCTTTGCCCCGTACTTGTTATTGCTACTTTCATATCTGCTATTTTTAAATATCTTTTGCCAGAAGGTTGTTTTTTCTAATGAGGTGGCTTCCACATACCGGACACTCCTCATCCTTACAGCGTCGTGAAGGCTCATGCTCTCTCTCATAACCGCAGCCGGGACAAACGCAGATGTCAGAAGGAGCCCGGCGCGTAACCTGAGTCGAGTCATCAACAGGTACATAATTGACTATGCTGCCGCTGCCGCTGCCGCATAACGGGCACTTTTCAGGAGTCACACTCTTCTCCGGCTGGTTGAAGAGACAACCGCAGACGTTGCATTTGTACCATTCACTGTCAAAGTAAATCTTACCACCTTCGATGATGATCTGCTTACCTGTTACCAGTGCATCGGCTATCTTTGCTCTCGCTTTTGCATAAATACGGGTAAGCGTCGGACGCGAGACATCCATCACACGGGCAGCCTCATGATGGTTGAGATTCTCAAAGTCACAGAGCCTGATGACTTCATACTCCTCGAGGTGCAGGAAGACTGAACGGGGCTGACCGACTTTAGCCATCCCGCCATAGGGTTTGAACCCGGAGATAACCGGAGGATTGCTGACTCTTCTTAAACGTGTTGGACGCGGTGACACTTTTTGATCATTTGTTCGCTACAAAGATAATGAACATATGATCAAAACACAAAAACATCGTCAGCTTTCTGATAATTTAACATTAACAGGACATAATTGATACGGATTCCAGGCAGGTATGCCTGGCGAGTAATCCGTGAATCCGAATCGGAATCAGTTCCAAATGAGTTAAGATTCTTTTACTCTGCGGAGAATAAGTTCATTATTCTCATTGTTTTTGCGGCGATTAACTCGTACAGCTGCCAGCACTGGCCGCTCTGATTTTAACACAAACAATCTTTCCTACTTCAAAAACCTGACACATGACGGGGCATTCAGGGTCAGTGAGGAGACGGCCTCATCACTGTGAGCCCCTTCACGAACCACCGAAATCTCATCCGATCTCTGGTTAGCCACCAGGAAGAATTTGCCGGATGGTGAAACTGCGAAGTTGCGCGGCCAGTTGCCTCCGCAGTCGCGGTGAGACGGCTCTGAAAGCTTCCCATCAACCCCGACCCTGAAGGTCACGATGCTGTTATGTCCCCGGTTTGAACCGTAGATTTTCTTCCCGTTACGCGAGAGGTGTATGTCAGCACAATAGCTTTTCTCCGTAAATTCTTCAGGAAGGGCGCTGACAGTCTGTTTGGCAGTCACGGTATCTGAAAGGATATTGTATACTGTCGCCGTGGAGTTGAGCTCATTGATGACATACAGGTTAGCAGATGACTTGTCAATTGCCATATGCCGCGGGCCGCTTCCTGGCTCACCGTTGAAGTAAGCTATGTCTGCATTCATAAGAAGCCCGAGGGTTGTATCGAGTTTCAGCTGATGCACCCTGTCGAGGCCCAGATCGGAGACATAGTATGTGTGAAGTCTCGGATTATGGATAGTCATGTGGGGGTGCGACTTCTCACCGTAAAAGATGACATCGGTGACCTTTTCAGGTATCCCCTCGCCGTTCAGCCTGAGAACGGAGACAGATCCGCTGCCGTAGTTGGATGTGATCAGGAATTTGCCATCAACTGAAACCTCAATATGGCATGGTCCTCCCCCTCCCTGGTTCATCGAACTGACTTTTTCAAGGCTTTTGCTCTTCTTATTATATCGTAATGTGGTGATACCTCCCCCGGCTTTAGTGTTAAAAGTGTCGACTTCATTGACAAGGTAAATCAGGCCACCCCTACCTAACGTAAAATATGAAGGATTGTCCCCAACGATTATCTCCGATATCTTATCAATGCTGCCGTTGCCGTTCAGCCGGCATAGCAGCACATCGGCGGCGCCATCGCGTGAATAGCCGGATGCTATGAACATGTTCTCCCCCATATTACATGAAGACATCAACGTTGTAAGCATCATCATCAGTAACAGAATTGTAATCTTCATCGGATTGCCTGTATATCATTGTTTACCTCAGTCTGTGTCCGCAGTCCGAGCATGGACGGATCAAAGACAAATATGAGGTAATTTTTTTAAATCTTTAATAACCGCCAGGTAAAGAATACCATAACCTGTCAGAACCCCATTCCTCGCGGTTATACTCTCTCTCCCCGTCTCCTGTAGATATACCAGTATGCCAGCGGAATGAAACAGAGGCTGACAAAGGTGCCGAGGGTCATGCCTCCTATAAGCGCCAATGCCATCAGCCGCTGCAACTGGTTCCCCAGACCTGACCCGAACAGCATCGGAAGAGTCGAAAACAACAATGCCATAGCAGCCATGATAATTGGCTTCAGCCTCCTCGAACCGCAGGTACATAAGAATGTAGTAGGTGTTACAGAAATGATTTTGAGATGGAGATTGATGGCAACGTTTAGGCGTTGGACTTAACAACAAAGATAAATTATGTTTATACATGTAAATACATAATTAATTTCTTATCTTTACAAAAAAAAGAGTAATGCAACCGTTTAAATCAAATATTGTAAAGCAGATAGAGACAATTCCCGAAGGCAGGATATTTACCTTCGCTGACATTACTTTTCCCAGAGATAAATTTGCCAACATGGCGGTTATACTTTCACAACTAACAAAAGAACAAAAACTGATTCGTGTGGAGAGAGGGGCGTATTACAGGCCAAAGCAATCGAGCCTGGGATTGGGACTATTGCCTGTTTATCAGGATGAACAGTTGAGCTATCTGACACGAAAGCTGGGTGGATATCTGACCGGGGCTTATGTCTATAATAAAATGTCATTGACGCAACAGGTTCCATCGGTCATTACGATTGCCATGCGATATCCGGTACGACCTTTCAGTTTTAAAAAACTGTCAATCGAATGTGTTAAAGCCTATGTTGATTTACCAGGTGATAACGAAACACTTCATTTGATACAAATATTGGACGCAATAAAAGATTTGAAATATATTCCGGGTGTAAGCCCCCAAACAGCATACGAGAGAATTTTTTCCCTGCATGTATCCGTTTTGTCCAAGTCAAAACTTGAACGAATTGTATCTTTAGCAATGGTTTATCCTCCGAGGGTCAGGAAAATACTCAGCGATATGCTGGAAACAGGGGATAACCAGGATTTGCGGGAACAGCTTATGGCTATGATTTGTCCGACTACACGGTTCGACTTATCATATAAAATATCATAGTGCCGATGAATTTACATTTGAATAATGAAGTTTTCAGGGAACTGATAGAATTGGCTTCCGATTATTTCAGTTATGAACAATCGCATGTAGAGAAAGACTACTGGGTATGTAAGATATTGAAAGAGTTGGCTATATCTGATTTTGCCGGCAGTGTCTATTTTAAAGGTGGAACTTCGCTTTCAAAGGCTTATGGCATAATTAACCGTTTTTCAGAGGATTTGGACATCTTTGCCTTCTCGGGAAACGTCACCTCCTCCAAGCAGTCAGAGAAAACATTAATCCGTAGTATATCCCACTTTGTCATTAAGAATAATGAAGACATGTACAGGGAGGAATTATCTGTTACAGGTGGAGACTTCCGAAAGCTGGCCTTTTCATACGATATACACTACGAAAGTGCCGGACTGAAAGAAAACCTTGAAGTCGAAATCAAATGTTGTACGTTGGACGATAAATCCGTCATGTATTATCCCGCACAAAAACGGATGGTAGCTTCCATCATCACCGAATACCTGATAATGAACGAAAGGCAAGATATTATTGAGCAATTTGCTCTTGATGCCTTTGAAGTGACAACTATCGACCCGAAACGTACACTGTGCGATAAAATTTCACGATTGACACGACTATCTCATAGTGAAGATTTCGAAATACTTATTGCCAAGTATATCCGGGATGTATATGATATTTACCGAATCCTGAATACTCCCGAATATATCGATTTCATTCGCTCTGAGGAGTTCACGGTTGCACTTACACATGTTACGCACGAGGACAATCTATTTAGGAACTCTCAATTATCCAACCATGTTTCCGAGGCATGTATATTCGCCCGCACTGAAGAAACCTTAAGACTTCCCGCTATTTCACGAGCCTATTACGATGAGTTGAGAAAGTTGATCTTCGATTCCACTAAAATGCCTGCGTTGGAAGACGTTATCAAAACAATGGCATTACTGCAGGAACCGCTACGTAGATTTGATGAAAAAAACTATAGGATATGAGTTTCAAACAGTGTTTGGATTTCAGATCATATTCCGGGAAGGGATAGCAATATTTCCTTTCATACTTCGCAGTCCTACAGCCATCCATTGACAGCAAGCTATCCTAAAGTATGAGGAACCAACAACATACTTGATCTTGACTCATTGTTCATTTTGGGCATGGCGGTTTTGTCTGTAGATATACCAGTACGCCAGCGGAATGAAATAGAGACTCACAAAGGTGCCAAGGGTCATGCCTCCTATAAGCGCCAATGCCATCGGCCGCTGCAACTGGATTCCCAAACCTGACCCGAACAGCACAGGAAGAGTAGAAAACAACGACACTATAGTAACCATGATAATGGGATTCAGCCTCCTCGACCCGCCAGTATATATCGCCTCCTTCAGCCCCATTCTCTTGATTTGCTGTTCATTAAATGCACATCTGGCGAACCACATTTTCGCATCATAAATCCACAGATGAATTACCTGACCTTTGTTGTCCGAAAATTCCTCATTATTCCCGACTTTTCCCTTTACTAACAGTATTCCATGTCATATCTTTGGGATAATTAACAAATTAAGAAGTCATGAAGAAAAGAGTATTTCTTGGAATCATTTTTATCGCGCTTGTATCAATTATGGCGCTAAAGCAATTAATGGCTGTAAAGGCTATTGATGCTGGTGAACTTTGTACCACGTGGTGCATCCCTTCAACAGGAGATGACTGTACACTGCATGCAGGTGATTCAAACGGCACATACACAATAATTTGCCATGACAAATTATGGCCCTGAGATAAATTAGTTGTATGCCTGCGGCCATTTTGTCTTATCTAGATAAGTGAAATATAACATTATTCGAAAGGGATTGTGTGCAGTTTTGTCCTGCATAGTGTTTTCCTGTGGTCATGGCAAGGGAAATGAAGACCTTTTCAGTGAAGGATCCTTCAATACCAGGATTGACTTAAGAGATGGTCGGCAGTTAGTGGTTGATGACCTGTTTCTTGGGCAACCGGCTTCAATTACGTTTCATCCTGATTCGTTTCTGATTGTTGATAAAACTGACTCACCGATGCTGATCAGTATAATTGACCTCAAGAACAACAAGACTCAGGAACTTATACCGCGTGGCAGAGGACCGGGAGAAATGCTCGTATCCAGAGGTGTTACGATTGTGGATAGAGACATATATCTGTACTGCGTTCAATTAAGTAAAGTAATAATTCTGACTCCTGCCGGAGATCGTAGCTTTTGCATAACCAATGAGTTCTTTATTGATGAAAAACAGTCGGGGTGTTTACACCCGCTATCCCGGGACAGAACTGTATGTCTGAGCGCAGTTGGAGATGAAAACAGGTTCACATTGCTCAACGGCAATGGGAGAATCCTTGAAAAATTCGGAGGATACCCTCAGTTTCTTAATGATGATGAAATCAAAGCCAACAATGATATCTTTCAGTCAGTTATTGCCTCTACACCTGACGGTGAGCGGTTCGTAACTGTTTGCTCAAAGACGGATCTCTTCGAGTTATATGATGTTGATGCCGGATTGCAGAGTAGGTTTCAAGGCCCGTTAGGTTTAAAACTTTTCGTGGAGGCCACGTCAATGGGATCTGGTTATATGCTCAGGCCTGAACCGCATTACAAGACATACAGGCCATTGATCGCCAACAAAGATGAATTCTGGGCAGGCTTTATCGGTCACCGGATTGAACGCGGGAAAGGACTTACTCTTGCAGATCAATGCACTAAGAAGATATTTTGCTTCGACTGGGAAGGCAAACCTCTAAGAATGTTCTCATTGGAATTTCCGGCTGTCTATTTCGATGTCGACTGGAATGAAAAATCACTTTATGCCCTTGAGCTGCATGAAAATGACCTTGTTATTACTACCTACGATCTGGATAATTATCTCCCGGATAGCAAATGAAAACATTAAGATTATTGTTTGTCCTCCTGCCTCTTTTCTCTTGCAGCAATAATCTTACAGTCATTGCTAATCATACTCTCTCTCCCCGTCTCCTATAGATATACCAGTACGCCAGAGGTATGAAGTAGAGACTGACAAAGGTGCCGAGTGTCATGCCTCCTATCAACGCCAATGCCATCAGCCGCTGCAACTGGATTCCCAAACCTGACCCGAACAGCACAGGAAGAGTAGAAAACAACGACACTATAGTAACCATGATAATGGGATTCAGCCTCCTCGACCCGCCAGTATATATCGCCTCCTTCAGCCCCATTCTCTTGATTTGCTGTTCATTAAATGCACATCTGGCGAACCACATTTTCGCATCATAAATCCACAGATGAATTACCTGACCTTTGTTGTCCGAAAATTCCTCATTATTCCCGACTTTTCCCTTTACTAACAGTATTCCATGTCATATCTTTGGGATAATTAACAAATTAAGAAGTCATGAAGAAAAGAGTATTTCTTGGAATCATTTTTATCGCGCTTGTATCAATTATGGCGCTAAAGCAATTAATGGCTGTAAAGGCTATTGATGCTGGTGAACTATGTAACACGTGGTGTATAGTAAGCCCGAACAACAATTGCATGTTGCTTGCAGGCGATTCAAATGGCACCTACACAATAATTTGTCATGACAAATTATGGCCTTGATAATACTAAATTGAGTATGCCGGCCAGCGTATCGACCTTCTAGCATTCAGTTTTGCTTCAGATAAGTGAAAAGCGAAATAACTAAACTGGGATTATCTGCAGTTTTATTCTGCATATTTCTATCCTGTGGTCGTGACAAGGTAAATGAGGACCTTTTCAGTAAGGAATCCTTCAAATCCAGGATGGACGTAAGAGATGGCAGACCGATACTTTTTGATGACCTTTTCCTTGGACAACCTAAAACAATAACATTTCATCCTGATTCCTTTCTGGTCATTGAGGAAATGGAAGCTCCAAGACTTATAAAAATACTTGACCTAAAGAATAACAAGATTCAGGAGCTTATCCCACGTGGCAGAGGACCGGGGGAGATGCTTGTAGCGTGGGGAGTTAAAGTGATCGATAAGGACATCTTTCTCTTCTGTGGTCAACTTAGCAAAGTGATCATTCTGACCATGACCAATGACCGCCACTTTGTTATTGATGATGAATTCTATATTGAAGAGAAACAGTCTCAAAGACTGATTCCCATGTCTCACGACAAATTTGTTTGCTTAAGTGCTATCGGAGATGAGAAAAGATTTTCAGTGCTCACCGGTGGTGGGGAGATTATAAAGAAATTTGGAGAGTATCCATCGTTTATCAATGACAATGAGGTCAAAGCCAATAATGATATCTTCCTGTCTGTCATTGATGCCAAACCTGGTGGTCGCTTGTTCGTTGCAGTATGCATGAAATCCGATCTATTCGAGATTTATGATTTGGAAGTGGGGCTGAGAAGGAGGTTTCAGGGTCCGTTAGGGTTTAAGTTTTCCGTTGAAACTCAATCAATGGGAGGTGGATATATGCTCAGGCCTGTACCACATTACCTGACATACAGGACGTTGATTGCCGGAGAAAATGAATTCTGGGCAGGCTATATCGGCCACAAGTGGGAACCGGGAAAAGTAGTTCCGTTAACAGAGCAATGCACTAAGGAGATTTTTTGCTTCGATTGGGAAGGAAAGCCTTTAAGGATCTTGTCGCTGGAATATCCGGCAATCCACTTCGATTTCGATTGGAAAGGCAATGTATTGTATGCTCTTGAGTTGCGTGAAAATGATCCGGTTATTGCTGCCTATAGTTTGGATACATCTCTACCGGATAGCAAATGAAAACATTAAGATTATTATTTGTCCTCCTGCCTC
>JAVEZD010000093.1:0-1133 GCA_034003165.1 Bacteroidales bacterium
CCCTTATTTTCCAGTTTATAAAGGCCCGATGCATGCGCTGCCAGGCTGGCTGAAAAAGATCCTGAAAATTGCCCAGCCGTTTTACCGCTCCACATGTCGGTTATCTTTACCCTACCTGCAAGTCCCAGGTCAGACAGGTTCACTTCTATTTCCTGGTTACCCGAATCACCGGTATTGAACAGGGCGAGATAGGTAATTCCCGATTTTTCATCGACTGAGGTAATGGCTATCTTCCCGTCTTCCCTGAAGAGTTGCTTTACCCCTGAACTGTTTGCGTGCATCTTAAGTACATCCCTGTTAGTCAGGAGTGACAAAGTGAATTTATCGTTTGAGGGCAGATCGCCTCCAAAGAATAGAGGTGATTTGAAAATGGTGAAGAGAGTCATCAGTGTATACTGCTCATCCCTTGTAAGGTTGGTCATCCTGTCTTTTCCCACCTCTCCCCTTATTGAAAGACGGCCAAGAGGGATCATATCGCAGTCGGGCCAGGTACCGCTACTTATATAGTCGTACCAGCCGGCGCTTACATCAAAGAGGTGGTAGATATGTCGCCATGTATCCCATACATCGTTGACCATTCTCCACATGTTGGCATGTCTGCTTACATGGTCAGCGGCACTCAGGGGAGTCGGGCCTGGAGAAGTACTGAGGACTATAGGTCTTCCGCACAGGTCAATTGCCTTCCTTATCATTTCTATCTCATCCCCGTGATAGATGGGAGCAGAAAGGTCATCGATCTTGATGAAATCGACACCCCATTCAGCATATAGTTCAAAAAGTGAGTTGTAATACTCCTGGGCGCCGGGTCGACCGGCCACAATCGTATAGTTATCGCGCAACCACCGGCATTGGTTTTCAGTGGTATAAATCTGATCCGCGGTAACTCCGGGTGCACCTTTGACGGGTAGTTTTTTATCAACTGCAACCTTCGGGATTCCACGCATTATATGGATCCCGAATTTCAGACCCTGGCCATGGATATAGTCGGCCAGTTCCCTGAAACCCTTTCCATCAGCGGCTGATGGGAACCTGTTAACGGCCGGAAGATACCTGCCATATTCATCCATTACATACCTTGGGTCGACCTGGTTATAGCCTCCGGCCTTGTCATTTTCAACAAACCATCTTATATC
>JAVEZD010000093.1:1233-3828 GCA_034003165.1 Bacteroidales bacterium
AGTACCATATGGTAATCCTGGACTATCCCTCCATCTGAACATATTGGTATATACACACCCTTCGACCTGAAATATTCGTCCCTGGCTTTAGCAACCTCTATGAGAGCTGTAGCCTGGCCACGGCCTATACCTTTCTGTTCCCTTGTGATACAGATCGATCCCCCTCCGATGCCTACCTTTACAAAATCGGCTCCGGCATCGACAAGGTAATTGAATCCGTCCTCATCGACCACATTACCTGCTCCGATCTTTACATCATCGCCGTAGTTTTCCCTTACGAAGCTTATTGTCTCCTTCTGCCATTCTGAGAAACCATCGGAGGAGTCAATACACAGGACATCAGCTCCGGCATCGACAAGTTTCGGTATCCTCTCCATAAAGTCGCGTGTGTTAACGCCAGCGCCAACCAGTAGTCTTTTATGATTATCAAGGAGTTCATTTGGATTATCCCTGTGGTTGTCATAATCCTTTCTGAAAACGAAGTACTTCATGCACTGGTTTTCATCAATTACAGGAAGGGTATTGATCTTGTTATCCCAGATTATATCATTTGCCTCATCAAGACTGATTCCGTATTTTCCTGTTACAAGTTTTGAAAAGGGAGTCATGAAGTCTCTTACCTTTTTTTCATGGCTGTCCCTGCCGGGACGATAGTCACGGCTTGTTACCATTCCTTCAAGTCTTCCTCCCGAGGTGCCGTCGTGTGTAACGGCTACTGTCGAGAATCCAGTTTTCTCTTTAAGTTCCAGGACATCCCTCAGGGTGTTGTCAGGAGTCAGGTTGGCATCGCTTACTACAAAGCCTGCCTTGAATTTCTTCACTTTCCTTACCATTTCCACCTGTTCTTCAATCTCCTGAGAGCAGAAGATAAATGACAACCCTCCGTTTCTTGCAAGGGCTATTGCCATATTTGAATCAGAAACCGATTGCATTATTGCCGAAACAAACGGTATGTTAAGGGTGATCAGGGAGCTCCCTCCCACCCGAAACTTAACCAGGGGGGTTTTCAGGCATACCCTGTCGGGGGTACATCCTTTAGCTGTAAGACCAGGGATAAGAAGGTACTCATTGAAAGTCCTTGAGATGTCGTGGATGATCCGGGCCATAGAAGAGGTTTTTGGTATAGTACAAAGATAGTGGTAGTCATGTAACTTAACTCGCGAATAAGATATTTTCACTTATTTTTTCCTTCTCATTGGCTTCTGTCTGAAGGGAAGGCTTAGAATCCTGTCATCATGTATAAATGGTTACTCATGTTTCCCGGATGAGATCCTTCCGGGATAGCCGGCTTTTGAGGATGGAATCAAAAAAGAGAGCGGGGTTCCTTTTTAAAAGAACCCCGCATCAAATATTTATTCAGGTTATCAGATTTTTTAACTATTCGAAGAACGGAACGCCCTGAGTGGCATATTTCTTCATAGCCTCCAGGTTAAGATCAACTCCAATACCTGGTTTGTCAGACACTTTTATAAAGCTGTTCTGAACCCAGTCTTCCTCATCAAAGATAACTATTTCCTTGTACATTGGATTTGTATGGAAATACGACTGCCACTCCATTATGAGGAAGTTGGGCACTGTGGCACATACGTGGGCACAGGCCATGGCTCCCAGGAAGGAAGCAACCATATGAGGGGCAAAAGGAATGTAGTAAAGGTTGGAAAGGTTGGCTATTCTCTGGCCTTCACCAAGTCCGCCCGCTTTCTGCAGATCGGGCATAATGGCATCTATACCTCCTACCTCGAGCAGCCTTCTGAAGCCATAGCCGAGGTAGATATTCTCGCCTGCAGCAATGGGTGTTGATGTAGATTCGGTAATGAACTTGTATGCATCAACATTGTCGGCGGGGATTGGTTCCTCGAGCCACATAAGGTTGAGAGGCTCCATCTCTTTGGCAACCAGCTGTGCCGTGTAAGCGTCGTATCTTCCGTGCATGTCGACACAGAGATCGATTTTAGGTCCAACAGCTTCCCTGACAGCTGCCATCTGTTCGAACATCCTTTGCTGTTCACCGAGGCTGGCAGTCCAGTTATAGCGGTCATATTTATTGGGGTCATTTGCCTGGTCAAGGTCAAATTTTATTGCATTGAATCCCATCTCAACAGCAGTCTTTGCTGATTCGGCAAAGTTCTGGGGAGTGGGGTTGTTTACCTGATAAAGGGCGGTATCACTGTAAACCCTTACCCTGTCGCGGAATTTCCCGCCCAGCAGCTGATAGACCGGAAGTCCCAGTACCTTGCCGCTAAGGTCCCAGAGGGCCGTCTCGATGGCCGACATAACAGCGACATACATCCCTGACTGTGCGCCACCGAAGAAACCACCCTTACGGAGGTCTTCAAAGATCTTATGGACATTCAGAGGGCTCTGTCCCCTGAGCCTTCTTCCCATGCTCTGAACCAGATGGTAGGTTCCGTTAATGGCATCCACGCCTTCACCGCAACCATAGATACCCTGGTTGGTGTTAATCTTAACAAAAAGACTGCCGCGGATATAACCGCATTTCACATCGGTGATTTTAAGATCAGTGGGCATCGAACTCTTGATTGTCTGATCAACAGCAGTCTCAAGCTGGCTTCCGAATGCAGCCGGAGCAACAGC
>JAVEZD010000093.1:3928-5757 GCA_034003165.1 Bacteroidales bacterium
GGTGATTCTCAGATTGCAGATATAGGCTGCGGTACGGGAGGCCAGACTATGGTTCTGGCAGGCAATACACCCGGTCATATTACCGGACTTGACCTTTTTCCTGCATTTATCGACATCTTCAACAGCAACGCTGCAAAACTGGGATTTTCTGACAGGGTAAGGGGGATCACCGGTTCAATGGAAAGCCTGCCCTTCGGAAATGAGGAACTGGACCTGATCTGGTCGGAAGGAGCAATATATAACATCGGCTTTGAAAGGGGCATTAACGAATGGAGGAGATTTCTTAAAAAAGGTGCCTTTATAGCAGTCTCGGAAGCCTCATGGTTCACCAGGGAAAGACCTTCGGAAATTGAAGATTTCTGGATGGATGCATACCCCGGTATTGACACTGTGGCAAACAAGACTGCCCAGATTGAAAAGGCGGGATATATCCCTGTGGCATCATTCATCCTCCCTGAAAACTGCTGGACCGACAATTTCTATCTTGTCCAGGTAAAAGCCCGGGAAAGCTTTCTGAAAAAATATGCAGGAGATCCAACCGTTGAGGCCTTCATGGCCAACGAAAAACATGAGGCAGAACTTTATTCAAAGTATAAGGACTATTACGGTTATGTCTTTTATATAGGAAAGAAATTCTGACAGACACCTTAATAAAAGGACTGCCCGGATTAAGGCCGGGCGGTCTTTTTTTATTTTCTACAGAAAGTTATTTGTAATGTTCGTCCCTGTCATCCAACACCAGAAAGCCCCGTGGCATAGGTGAGGTGACTGTTATTTCCTCCCCTGTTACAGGATGGGGAAAGGCAAGGGAACAGGCATGCAGGCGCACCCTTCTCCTGAAAGTGGCTGAAGCACCGTATTTCCTGTCACCAGCAATCGGACAACCCATATCCGACATATGAACCCGTATCTGGTTCTTGCGTCCGGTAAGGGTCGTCACATCAAGCAGGGTATTGTTGTTAACATATTTAATCACACGGTAACGGGTCACTGAAAATTTGGCCCCCTCCCTTTCAAAGGTCGAATGAACCTTCTGCGACTTATCCTCTATGAGCCAGCTTTCAATAGTGCCTTCATCTTTTTCGGGCCTTCCCTCAACAAAGGCAAAATAGTGTTTAGTAGTCTCCTTCCATCTTTCCTTAATGATCTCCATTGCCTCCCGCGTTTTGGCAAAGAGCAATACCCCCGATACTTCCTTGTCGAGTCTGTGCACAACAAAGACCCTTTGCCTTGGACCTTTTTGTTCTTCAAAGGTCTCATTAATGACACCCATGACATTTCTTGCGGCACCGGTGTCAGAGGTCGGTAAACCAGCAGGCTTGTCAATAACAATTACAGTATCGTCCTCATAAAGGACCCGAAAAGGCATTATCTCAGACGACGGGCGTTCCTTCTGACTAATGACTTCAAAGACATCTCCCGGCTTCAGCCTGAATGAATGAAGGGTGACCTTCCGGCCGTTGATCCTGATCTTACCGCTTTTAAGAAGCTTCCTGATCCTGGTCAGGGGAGAATCAGGATAATGCTTCTCCAGAAACTCAATAAGAACAGATTCTTGCTTGATTGTTGTTTTCACTTATATGCTGGCTGCCTGGTTTAACTGCTGCAAATCTATCAAAAAGCATTCACATTCCAGATCTGAAAGCATCATTTGTACTGATTATTAAATACGCTGATAGCCGATCAGCCAGGAAAAAGAATAATTATATCAGCTTTCCATAACCATATAAGTCAATACCCTGGAGGTATCTCTTCACCCTTTCCCAGTAGATTTCTGTACGCGGACCTGATCCGTTCCAGTTTTTTGCAATCTGCTCGAAGTTATAAGG
>JAVEZD010000093.1:5857-8836 GCA_034003165.1 Bacteroidales bacterium
TAAAAAGCCTGCGGTTGTTCAGATTTATAATGTTCATTTTTTCTGCCAGTCAAATTGATTTTTTATATTGCAGCCCGGTTTTAAAACAGAAATTTTTAAATAATTAACTTTTTCATCCAGAAGAATTATGCCAAAACGGGAGGATATTGAAAAGATACTGATTATTGGTTCGGGTCCGATAATTATAGGACAGGCATGTGAATTTGACTATTCAGGGACACAGGCATGCAAAGCACTCAGGTCGATGGGTTACAAGATCATTCTTGTTAATTCCAATCCGGCCACTATCATGACCGATCCGGAAATTGCTGACGTTACCTATATTGAACCTCTTAATGAGTTTGCCCTGACCCAGATAATAGAGAAAGAAAGGCCTGACGCCCTTCTTCCCAACCTGGGGGGACAGACAGGGCTCAACCTCTCGTCGTTGCTTGCCAGTAAAGGTATCCTTGCCAGATACAATGTTGAGGTAATAGGAGTAAACATTGATGCCATAGAAAGAGGTGAGGACAGGATCTCATTCAAGGAGACCATGAACAGGCTTGGTATAGATATGCCAAAGAGCCAGGCTGTCACCACGGTTGAAGAAGCTGAGAAGGTGGCTGCCGGACTGGGATATCCTGTGGTTGTAAGACCCGCTTATACCATGGGGGGAACAGGGGGCGGACTAGTTTATAATGTCGAGGAGCTGCGTATTGTTGCCAGCCGTGGTATATCGGCAAGCATAGTAAACCAGGTTCTTATCGAGGAGTCGGTATTGGGCTGGGAGGAGCTTGAGCTTGAAGTGGTAAGGGATGCCAAAAACCATATGATAACGGTTTGCTTTATCGAAAATGTTGACGCTATGGGTGTCCATACAGGAGACTCCTTCTGCACGGCCCCGATGCTTACCATCAGTACTGAACTCCAGCAAAGACTCCAGAAGCATGCCTACGACATTGTAGAAGCTATTGAAGTCATCGGAGGTACAAACGTTCAGTTTGCTCACGACCCTGTAACAGGAAGGATAGTGGTTATCGAGATCAACCCCCGCACATCACGTTCATCAGCCCTCGCCTCAAAGGCAACAGGATTCCCCATTGCATTCGTATCAGCGCTTCTTGCAGGAGGTCTGACTCTTGATGAACTTCCATACTGGAAAGAAGGCACTCTCGATAAATACTATCCCTCAGGCGATTACGTAGTAGTCAAATTTGCCAGATGGGCCTTTGAGAAATTTGAAGGACTGGAGGACAAACTAGGGACCCAGATGCACGCCGTTGGTGAGGTGATGAGCATTGGCAAGACCTACAAGGAAAGTCTTCAGAAGGCAATCAGATCTCTTGAGACCGGACGCTACGGACTAGGCTTTGCCAAAGACTTCAACTCCAGGTCACTCGACGAGCTGATGACACTGCTTAAACATCCCTCGAGCGAACGACAGTTCATACTTTATGAAGCCCTGAGAAAAGGAGCTGACATTGAAGAGCTATACAGTAAAACCCATATCAAGCCCTGGTTCCTTGGTCAGATGAAGGAACTTGTTGAAGAAGAAGAAGAAATACTCAGCCACAAGGGCGGACATCTGCCCAACGAACTTCTTGCAAGAGCCAAGAAAAACGGATTTGCCGACAAGTACCTGTCGATGCTACTAGGGATTCCTGAAAAAGAGATCCGTAAGAGAAGAATATCCCTGGGCATTAAGGAAGCCTGGGAAGCAGTCCCGGTAAGCGGCGTCAACGATGCAGCCTACTATTACTCTACATACAACTCTGAAGTAAAGGTTCCCGTTAGCAACAGGAAAAAGATAATGGTACTGGGTGGCGGCCCCAACAGAATAGGACAGGGAATTGAATTTGACTATTGCTGTGTCCATGCCGCCTTTGCCATAAGGGCTGCAGGATATGAATCCATAATGGTCAACTGTAATCCCGAAACAGTATCCACAGACTACGACACTTCTGACAAGCTTTATTTTGAACCTCTGACAGCTGAAGATGTCCTCAGTATTTACGAAAATGAAAAGCCCGAGGGTGTAATAATTCAGTTCGGCGGACAGACTCCCCTGAACCTGGCAAAGGAACTTACCGACGCAGGCGTTAAGGTGCTTGGCACCAGTCCTGAAACCATAGATCTGGCTGAGGACCGTGACATGTTCCGTCATATCATAACAAAACTCGGCATCCCTCAGCCTGAATCAGGGATGGCTTCATCACTGGAAGAAGCTCTTGAAATAGCATCAAGGATAGGCTATCCTCTTATGATCAGACCTTCCTATGTGCTGGGAGGAAGAGCCATGAAGATAATCCTCGACAAGGATATGCTTGCTGAATACATTGCCAAAGCTGTAGGAGTATCACCCGACAGGCCCCTGCTGCTCGATAAATTCCTCGAAGATGCAATCGAAGCCGAAGCCGACGCCCTGGCCGATGGCAATGATGCTTTTGTACCTGCAGTGCTTCAGCACATAGAATATGCGGGAATACACTCAGGCGATTCAGCATGTGTAATACCTCCGGTGATCATCGGCAAGGAGCATAAGAAAGCCATGTATGACTACACCAGGCGGATTGCTATTGAAATGAAAGTGGTTGGTCTGCTCAATATTCAGTACGCCATATACGACGATACTGTATATATACTCGAAGCCAACCCAAGGGCTTCGCGTACAGTTCCTCTGGTGTCAAAGGTCTGTAACATCCAGATGGCCAAAATTGCTACTGATGTTGTTCTTGGTAAGAAACTTTCAGAGTTTAATCTCAGGAAAAGAAATATAAACCACTACGGTGTAAAAGAAGCCGTCTTCCCCTTTAACATGTTCCCGGCCATTGATCCGCTTCTGGGACCTGAGATGAGATCTACCGGAGAGGTCCTGGGCCTTGCTGACACCTATGGAATGGCATTCTTCAAATCGCAGGAAGCAACAATGTCATCTCTGCCCCTTAAAGGGACGGTGCTGATTACCATAGCCGACCGTGACAAGCAACGGATCGTGGAGAC
>JAVEZD010000094.1:0-8775 GCA_034003165.1 Bacteroidales bacterium
ATATGGAAATACCTGAAGCCATTCAGGGGCTGGCTCTTTCTGGCGATGGGGTTGGCAGCTGTGGCCCAGATTCTTGAGCTGATCGATCCTATAATCTTTGGTAAGATAATCGACAATTTTGCAGTTAACACTGACGGCCGGAGTGAAGAGGCACTTATCAGGGGAGTTCTTAGGTTACTGGCTTTGGCAGTTGGAATAGCCCTTATGGCAAGGCTGGCTCATGCCTTCACAGATTATTTTACCAGGCTTGTTGTACAGAAGTTCGGACTTTCGGTTTTTGATGAAGGCCTTAAGCAGACTCTCAGGCTTCCTTACTGTGAATTTGAGGATACTAGCAGCGGACATCTGCTGTCGCTGCTTCAGAAGGTAAGAAATGACAATGAAAGGTTCATCAGCGCGTTCATTTCGTCGGTGTTTTCTGCCGTGGTCGGGATAGCATTTCTTATCTGGTATGCCATAACAAAACACTGGGCGCTGATCCCGGTGTTCCTGATTGGAGTGGTATGGCTGGGGGGACTTACAGGGCTTCTGAGCCGTAAGATAAAAACCATTCAGCGTTCGGTGATTCAGGAGACCAACAAGATGAGCGGGGCCATTACGGAATCAATAAGAAATATAGAGTTTGTTAAGAGCATGGGACTTACCTGGCCCGAGATAAGGAGGCTTAAGACATTCACAGGGAATATTTTCACGCTTGAAATGGACAAGGTGAAAAAGATAAGAACCCTTTCCTTCCTTCAGAGATCAGTGTTGCTTCTTCTTAAGGAATCAATATTATTCATTCTTCTATGGCTCATCTTCAGAAACCTGCTAACTACCGGTGAACTTATTGCGATGCAGTTCATCTCCACCCGTATTATGTTTCCTCTTCAGGAACTTGGATCGATAATACTGGCCTACAGGGAAGCAGAAGCCTCCCTCCAGATCTTCAGCAGTCTTATGAAGAAGGAACCCGAATACAGGCCCGATGAGCCGGTTGAGATCGGAGAGATTGAAAGTCTCAGGTTCGAAGATGTGGGCTTCAGGTACAGAAAGGCTGATCATGATGCTATTGAGGACCTGTCTTTCCGGGCTGCTACAGGGGAAACCATAGCTTTTGTGGGACCTTCGGGTTGCGGGAAATCAACGCTGGTCAAGCTCCTTGTAGGTCTGTATACACCTACACGGGGAAACATTTATTTTGACGATGTGCCTGCCAGGGAGATCCGATACAACAGGATGAGGCGGCAGCTGGGCTTTGTAACCCAGGACACCCAGCTTTTCTCAGGCTCAGTCAGGGCCAACCTTCAGTTTGTCAAGCCCGATGCAACTGATGAAGAGATACTTGCAGCACTCAAAAAAGCTTCATCACTCAGTATTGTGGAAGACTCCCCGCTTGGACTTGATACCCTTCTGGGCGAAGGAGGTAAAATGGTCTCGGGAGGAGAGAAACAGAGGCTGGCAATTGCAAGGGCCCTTGTCAGGAATCCCCGGTTGCTTATATTTGATGAGGCAACATCAGCACTCGATTCACTTACAGAAGAGGACATAGCCGAAACCCTGAGGGAAATTTCGGCCAGCAAGCGCCAGATCATTATTATGATAGCACACCGCCTTTCAACTATTATGCATGCCGACCGCATCTATGTCCTTGAGAAGGGCAAAATAACCGAGGAAGGGAACCATGAATCACTACTTGGTAAAAAAGGACTTTATTACGCCATGTGGCGACAGCAGATCGGTGAGAGAGAGACGGTCCGTCGCAAAACCGCTTAATATTTATTCCTCACAATCATACTTAAAGATCTTTTTTCTCTCCCCCATTCATACTTTTTCTTTCATTGCCACTGCAGGAATGGATAGCTTGTTCCTTCATCAATTGTCCATACCGAGGTGAAGTCCCATCCTTCAAATGTAGCCTGTTGCATCATCTCCATGCTTGTTTTAGGGATGCCGTTTCCGGTGTCATTCTGGCCGGTAGTCTCACTGTCATAATAGCTTGAGATTACTTTGGCATTCACATTATCAGCTCCTACAAGGCCACCTGTATTAATACCTGTCACTTTCCCTGCAGCATAACAGTTGGTTAAATCGCTACCTCCACCAGAAAACCCGCCGATAGTAATTCGGGCCCCTGAAAAATTCCCGGCGCCAATTGTTACTAAAACATTACCTGTCGTATAACTGTTCTCAATAGTCTCTTCTTCACATAAATAACATCCACCGACAAAACCACCCACTGTTAATGCATCAGAGAACGTATCAAAAAGACTACTTATGACAAGCTCAATATTCCCGGTTGAATAACTTTCTCTGATAGTTCCGGATGTGCTTTGTTCACCTACAAAGCCTCCAACACTACCTTTTGTCTGATTTGTATTTATGATATCTACTGAAGAGTGGCACTCACTTATTGTACTCCAATTCTCTAAAACCATTCCTCCTGCATCAAGCCATTGTTCACCGGTAATTGTACCTGATGTATAACAATCATGAATACTGCCTTCGTTGCTATATACTAATCCGCCAACCCTGGCTGGCCAGTATTTCATGTCGACATCTGCACGACAACTTGTAATAACTCCTTTATTATGGCTAACCAAGCCTCCTAATTGGCTCATATAGCCCTCAGTAGTTAATAATACTGAACAATCTTTGATTTCCCCTTTGTTAATACCAACAAGAGCAGCAATTACTTCTGTACCATATCCTGTTCCATGGATGCAAACATTATCAAGAAACATATTTCTAATTTCTGCCGCCTCACCTGTGCATCTGAAGAAAGCAATAATGGCACGTGACTGTGATTTTACTACACTAAGAGTTAACCCTGTTATTGTATGGTTATTTCCATCAAGAACACCATTGAAATTATTACTTTCATCTCCAATCGGCACCCATGGGGTGTCGGCAAGATAATCGCCAAGGTCAATATCGGCAATAAGCCTGTAGTGGGCACTTAAATTGTTCCTTATGCTATCAAGTTGTTCCGCATTGCTTATCAGCCAGGGATCTTCATTAGTTCCACTTCCCTGATCATATACCGGCACATATGGATCTTCGGGTAATTCAGGATTCTTTTTGCAACCTGCAACAAAAAAAACTACCAGGGCTGCCACTGTAATCATAATAGGAATCCTATTTTTCCAGAAAAGCCTCATTTTTTACATTTTAATATGATTATGTGGTTAAGTCCATACAAAGAAATCTGATAATTATTGTTTCTGCATTTTAGCAGATTGGAGCTTTTCAATGCAATTTACAAGAATCAGTTCAAATTGTCAAGTATAATAGTTCAAGCCGATCTTTTAGGAATTAACATTGATGGTTTAATATCAAAACGCGAATCTTTTAATTGTGAAGAAAGTAACCCAACCGAACATAGTTATGGCTTTCGGTTTATCCATTCCAATAGAATAACAATTTTTCTATTGGATTCTTACCGTATAAGCAGGAATAGAGCGATTTGTATCTGAACCATAGCTTGAAAGATTATTGAGTAATCCTGTAACTTTGTTGTCAACCCTGGTAATCATTGATAGAAAGAATTTGGCAACACTATTCTAAAATATTGAATAAACCGGTTATATGCCAATATAGAACCGAATCTTTATTATCAGAAATAAATAACATATTAATAAATAATTGAATGGTGTTTTATTCTTATCTATATTTGTTTTTGCTTTACCTTAAGTCAGATAAAAGCAAGAGGTTCGGATAAGGTAGTTGTGTTTGGAAAGCAACTGCTATGACTGACGGCGGATAAAGTCTGATGATATGACAAGAATCCCTATACTGCTTATTCTTACGGTAGTGGTTCTTTCAAACTGCAGTAAGGAACCGGTAAATACCGGATCCCTGTTCTCTTTCAGGGGAGATACAGCTTCAGTAATGCGGATGGCAACCCACGATACCTGTTCCCTGATAATAACAGCTGAGGATGTTGTTTCGTGCTTCTGGGATTTTGGTGATGGAAACTATTCCCACGATTTTAAACCTGTTATTTCATACCATGAGCGCGGTTTATATTCAGTGAACCTCAGGCTCATGGACAGAAAAGGTAACATTACTGAATTCACTAAAAAGGTTCAGGTCCTTGACCGGGTACTTAAAAGAATCGGAATATATGTATTGAAATGGGATAACGATGGCAGTAACGGATGGCCCATTGAATCGACGGTTGACATTTTTGCAACTGTTGCACACTATACGGATGATACCATGACCCAACCTGGAATATTTCCCAATTGTCAGGTCCTGGGCAGTTCCCTGGTTCATGAAGACTTAAGGAGGACACATCCGCATGAAGTCAGGATTCTCAGGTTCAATGAAAGAGTGGTAATCGACAGAAATCTGATAAAAGCTCCCGCTGATATGGAACCTGGCAATTCGTATCTTTTCAGTCTGATGGCCATTGATTCAAACGGATCAGTCTACCGGCTTCACACCAATTCAGGAACTGATAATACAAGTTATCCGGAGTTACCCGGTAAGTCATTTAAACTTACTTCAGAGGATTTTAACCTTAACATATCCATAATACAGTGGCAGGTTCCTGACAGGTTTTTCTGTGATGTGGTTTGCGAGTTTGAGGAGTAAAGAGTCTTACACTGAACGATTTGATTTTTCTTTGTATAAAGATGTTGGAGTTTCAGAATAACTTTCAGGCTGATCCCCATTAAGAGAAATAATTGATTTTGTGAGCCGGAATGCCTAATTTTACTAAATGTATATAAAGAGGACAATATTATTACTGTTTCTGGTTCTCTTTATTCTGACCTGTACCAAAGAGGACTATTCATGGCAGGATAATCCGGACCTGTGGACATCAAAGAATCCACCCAGGGAAGTAATATGCAAGGGTCCGCCTTTCTGCAATGACACCTGTCAGACTTATTATGATATCTGGAAAGAGTTATTCATAAGCAAGAATGAAATAACACACGAATTTTTCTACAGGAATATTACCCAGGAAAATATTTTCCTGCACAGATGGAACGATGGAATTTCTTTTCATATAAACTATACGGTTAAGGTCGGTTGGGCTCAGAAAAGGCTGAACGATAAATTCATTATTTTTATCGACGCTGATTACTTCCCCCAGGTTACTGTCCCCAGGAGGACCCTTCTTTCAAAAGACCAGGTTGATACTGTAACCTCAGGGTTTCATTTTGGATCAAGGATATTCAGGGTCAACCCCGTAAGCGGACTCAGATACGATTCTCCTGAGGAAGCTATTGAAGACCTGAGGGAGGCAACAGGAAACAGTTCAATTACTGCAGGGGAGGTTTTCTTTGAACAGGGATTCAATGACTCACTCACCATAGGCAATCCATGCCTCGAAGCCCGGGGAATTATAAACCGGAATGCCAATAAATGTATTACATGTTATATCGATCTGGTAACAGGAAAGATAATGACTGAACAGATTCCTTGCGTAATAATAGATTATTAGACTTTTATTATTTTTAACCTTTTTCTCCGGATCATAAACAAAAGAATAACTGATTCAGGTTAGCCCTGTCTGACTAAATCTTCTGCCCAAATATGAAAAAACCTTACTTCGTGGACCGGAAATTCGGGAATCTGCGACCAGCAGACATCCCAACCCAACCCGGTGATTATGAGAACTGCATTTTCTCAGCCTGCGACTTTTCTGGTTCTGACCTTTCCGGCTTTGTATTCATTGAATGTACTTTCCAGGACTGTAACCTGAGCCTGGCTAAGCTTATAAACACATCCTTCAGGGAAACCTCGTTCATTAACAGCAAGTTGCTGGGCCTGCACTTTGACGATTGCAACAACATGGTGATTTCTTTTGACTTTGAAAATTGCCATATAGAACTTTCTTCATTCAACAAACTTAAAATCAGCCGGACAAGCTTCAAAAACTCAGTTATTGCTGAAGTTGATTTCACCGCGACTGATCTGAGCTATTCATCTTTCGCTGACTGTGACCTTCAAAGATCAGTTTTTCATGATACCAACCTTGAGGGTGCAGACTTCAGGACGGCATTCAACTATTCGATTGATCCCCTAACGAACCGCATAAAAAAAGCAAAATTCTCACTCAGGGGCATTGCCGGACTTCTCGGTCGTTACGATATAGTGATCGATGACTGACCTGTAAAACAGGCTGGTAAATAAAAAAGAGCCTAAAAAAAAGTTTGGAGTTTTAAAAAATCCAACTTATATTTGATATATAAAGTAGAATTATTCTACTTTAAAAAACTTATGGACAAGAAACAATTAACAGCCAGGTTACATGCCGCTGGGCTCAAGGCTACACCCAGAAGACTTGCTATACTCGGGGCTATTATTTCGCTCGACAATCATCCTACGGCCGATGAGATTATCGGTTATTTAAAAGAGCGTAAGCTTAATATTGGCAGGGCTACCATCTACAAAGCACTCGACAGCCTGTTGGCCAAAAGAATAATTCTCAGGGTTGAGACCGGTAATGATATCATTCGTTATGATGCGGTAAATGAGCCGCACCATCATCTCTACAGTACTGAGTCGGGAACAATAAAGGATTACAGGAATGAAGAGATCTCCATGATTCTTGAGAATTACTTCAGGAAAAACGGAATCGTTGGTTTCGAAATTGATGAGATCAAGCTTCATCTTACAGGAAGGTTTAGTAATAATTAATACATGGTTTGCTATGGAAAAGAAATCTGAAAAAGTGAGCAAATGTCCGGTCACCGGTGCTACCAGCATGCACAGTGCCGGGAGCGCCGGTACAAAGAACCGCGACTGGTGGCCCAATCAACTGAAATTAAATATCCTTCGGCAGCATTCTTCCCTGTCTGATCCTATGGGTAAAGAATTTGACTATGCTGAAGAATTCAAAAGTCTTGACTATAAAGCTTTAAAAAATGATTTGCACAAACTTATGACTGACTCCCAGGACTGGTGGCCGGCAGATTTTGGTCACTATGGTCCGTTTTTTATAAGGATGGCATGGCACAGTGCCGGTACCTATCGTGTAGGTGACGGACGCGGAGGTGCTGGCACAGGTCAGCAGCGTTTTGCCCCTCTCAACAGCTGGCCGGACAATGCCAATCTTGACAAGGCCCGGAGACTCCTGTGGCCCATCAAACAGAAGTACGGAAGGAAAATATCATGGGCCGACCTGATGGTCCTGGCAGGTAACGTTGCACTCGAATCGATGGGTTTCAAGACCTTTGGCTTTGCCGGAGGAAGGGCTGATGTATGGGAACCTGAGGAAGATGTGTACTGGGGCTCGGAGACCACATGGCTTGATAACGACAACCGCAGGCTTGAGGTTGAGGAAGTTGACAACCCACTGGCTGCCATTCAGATGGGGCTCATCTATGTAAATCCTGAAGGACCCGGTGGAAAGCCCGATCCACTGGCTGCTGCAACTGACATAAGGAACACCTTTGCCAGGATGGCGATGAATGATGAAGAAACGGTTGCGCTTATTGCTGGAGGACATACCTTCGGAAAAACACACGGAGCGGGTGATGTAAAACATGTCGGACCCGAACCCGAAGCAGCTCCCATAGAAGAGCAGGGCCTTGGCTGGATAAGCACATTCGGATCAGGGAAAGGCGGTGATACGATTACCAGCGGGATTGAAGTCACCTGGACCCAGACACCGGCAAAATGGAGCTATTATTTCTTTGATAACCTGTTTAAATTCGAGTGGGAACTTGTTAAGAGTCCGGCCGGGGCCTGGCAGTGGGCTGCAAAGGATGCCGACAAGGTTGTTCCCGATGCTCACGACCCTTCAAAGAAACATGTCCCGACCATGCTTACCACCGACCTATCACTACGCTTCGATCCGGTATATGAGAAAATTTCTCGTCGTTTCCATGAACATCCCCTTGAATTTGCAGATGCTTTTGCCCGTGCATGGTTTAAGCTGACCCACAGGGATATGGGTCCGGTTACACGTTACCTGGGTCCGGAAGTGCCACGCGAAGAACTGCTCTGGCAGGATCCCATACCGGCCGTAGATCACGAGCTTATTGACGAGTCGGACATTAGCGCCCTGAAAGGAAAGATTCTGGATTCAGGACTCTCTGTATCACAGCTTGTGTCTGTTGCATGGGCCTCGGCATCAACATTCAGGGGCTCCGACAAAAGGGGAGGCGCAAACGGGGCAAGGATACGCCTTTCTCCGCAGAAGGACTGGGTTGTAAATAACCCGCCTCAGCTTAAGAAAGTACTTGGCGTCCTGGAAGCCATTCAGAATGATTTTAACGGTTCACAACCGGGTAGGAAAAAAGTTTCTCTTGCCGACCTGATAGTACTGGCAGGGTGTGCTGCCGTTGAGAAAGCAGCCGCGGCAGCCGGTTATGATATCAGGGTGCCCTTTATCCCTGGCCGGATGGATGCGTCGCAGGAACAGACCGACGTTGAATCATTTATCTATCTCGAACCTTTTGCCGACGGCTTCAGGAACTATATGAAGAAAAAGACTTCAGTATGCGCTGAAGAACTTCTTGTTGACAAAGCCTGCCTTTTAAGGCTTACAGCTCCTGAAATGACAGTGCTTGTCGGAGGCATGCGTGTTCTGGATACTAACTCTGACAATTCAAAAAACGGGGTCTTAACTAAACATCCCGGTGTCCTTACAAACGATTTCTTCCTTAACCTCCTCGATATGAATACTGGATGGAAACCGGCTTCAGGTGACGGTGAAATATTCGAGGGCTTTGACCGTGCCTCTGGCAATAAGAAATGGACAGCTACAAGAGCCGATCTTATATTCGGTTCAAATTCTGAACTCAGGGCTCTGGCCGAAGTTTACGGGAGCGCTGA
>JAVEZD010000095.1:0-8764 GCA_034003165.1 Bacteroidales bacterium
CTCTCATAGAGCCTCACGCCTCCCTCCTTATGCCTAATGCCTTTTTCACCCGCATTCGCGGGATTGCCTTGCTACGCTTCGGCAACACGCTTTCTACCTTTTGTTGTACCATATTACCTTGCCTTTGGATATTTTCATATCATCCAGGCACTATCTCTTATAGAGGCTCACGCCTAATGCCTCACGCCTCACCCCTTCTTGCGAGTCTCTCCCATTCTTCTTACATTTGCACCATAAAACTTACAATGGGAAGGATAGTTGGTATAGACTACGGCAGGAAAAGAACAGGTCTGGCTGTCACAGATCCCCTGCAGATGTTTGCCTCACCGCTCGAAACGGTGAGAACACATGACCTGCTTGCCTTTCTGACCGACTATGACAAAAAAGAAAAGATCGAATCTTTTGTTATTGGTGACCCGGTGACAATGAACAATCTTCCCTCTGAGTCTGTTAAGTATATCGGCCCCTTCGTAAAACAGCTGGAAAAAAGCTTTCCCGGGAAGTCTCTTTTCAGGGTCGACGAGAGATTCACCTCGGGGATGGCTCTTCAGACCATGATCGAGGGTGGTGTTAAGAAAAGCCGGAGGAGTGAAAAAGGAATGGCAGATAAGATAAGCGCTGCAATCATCCTCCAGTCCTATCTCGATAGAAGAAGGCTGACAGCCGGTCACCCGGAATCAGCTGAGGGAAGTTAAGTGAGAAAATGAGTTTTTTTGGAAAATTAAAAGCATATATAATATAATGGTATACCCTATTGTTGTATACGGTCATCCGGTCCTGAGAAAAGAAGCTGCTGACATTGAGAAGGACCACCCGGGCCTTGCCGGCCTGATATCTGATCTTTTTGAAACAATGTACAGATCGGAAGGTATGGGACTTGCTGCCCCCCAGATAGGCAAATCGATCCGTATCTTTGTTATCGACGGTACCCCTATTGCTGAAGATGAACCCGAACTGGAAGGTTTCAGGAAAGTATTCATAAATGCCAGGATCATAGAAAAAGACGGTGATACATTACCCATGAGTGAAGGCTGCCTAAGCATCCCCCACCTCAGGGAGGAAGTAAACAGGGAAAACCGGATCAGAATTACATATTTTGATGAGAACTGGGAGTTCCATGATGAGATCTACGAAGGATATAAATCAAGGATTATACAACATGAATACGACCATCTCGACGGCATCCTTTTTACTGACCGGCTCAACCCTCTCAGAAGAAGGCTTATCAAAAGCAAACTTATTGCCATAAGTAAGGGGCGATTTGAAGCCGACTACAAAACCATACTTCCCGGTCAGAAAATCAGAGAATAAGCATATCCTCTTTTTTCATATCTTTATTGGCACAATGGTCTCATAGCTGCTGACCGTGCTTTATAAAGAGATACCTTTTTTGCGTATTGTCCTGCCACTGGGTGCCGGCATTGCGGCGGGACTGTTTGTCAGGATTCCCGGTCCGGTTGTCCTGACAGGCATTCTTCTTTTTGCCTGTGGCCTTATGTCGTTCAGCTGCCTGAACCGCCGTCCCGGAAATATATTTTTCGGAATCCTTTTTTCAATAGCACTGTTCTCGGCAGGCATCGTACTATATAATCAGGAAAAAGACAGGCTTTCTGAGCTGCCTCCAGGCAAACTAACCCTTGTCTGCACCCTCTCTGAGTACCCTCTGGAGAAAACAAACAGCCTGGAACTAAGTTTGAAGATGGAATCCATCAAAGATCCTGAGCCGGAAGAGGTTCTCAGGGGAAATCTCCTTCTTTATACAAGAAAGGAAGACCGGATAAGAGAGCTGCTCCCGGGCGACCGACTTCTGGTGACCTGTACTCCGGAACAGATAAGAAACCTGGGAAATCCATCTGAATTTGACTACAGGTTCTATATGGAAAACCATGGATTCAGGTACAGTTCATTTACAGATCCGGCCAACATCTCAATTATAGCGATCCCTGAGCACAGAAAGCTGGTACACAGCTCACTGCTGGTAAGGGAAAGAATAATAAAGATGTATGAGGAACGAGGTATAAAAGGTGAGAGACTTACACTTGTTGCCGCTATGACCCTGGGTAAAAAGACAACTCTCGACAAGGAACAGAAAGAGAATTTCATCAAAGCCGGGGTTATGCACATCATGGCTGTATCAGGCCTCCATGCTGTTATACTCAGCTTTTTCATTCTCAACGTCCTGTTCTTCCTTAAAAAACGTTTTAATATACTCAGGATACTGATGGCACTTGCATTGCTATGGATCTTTGCTTTTGTAACCGGCCTGACTCCTTCTGTTCTCAGGGCCGTTATAATGTTTACCTTTCTTCAGGCAGGCAGCCTTCTTAAAAGAAGGGTAAACAGCATAAACTCTGTGCTGGCTTCAGCATTTGTGCTGATGCTTGCACGACCATCAGTAATCTTTGATGCCGGTTTTCTACTCTCATATTCCGCTGTATTATTTATTATATGTTTCTATAACGACCTCAACACTTCAGTTAAGATAAAATCAAGGCTCATCCGCCCCGTCTGGCAATCGGCTGCCGTTACAACAGTGGCCCAGGCCGGAACCCTGCCCCTCACCATTTCATTATTCAACAGGTTCCCTCTGATCTTTCTCCTGACAAATATTATAATAGTGCCTCTGTCATCACTGCTTATTATAATAGGCTGCCTTGTACCCCTTACTTATCCGCTTGTCCCTGTGTCGACATTCTTTGCCTCAATGCTTGGTCATATAACAGCTATTACTGAATTCCTTACGACAAAAGCTGCCTCCCTTTCCTGGGCATCCGTTGACAATATCGGGATGACAGGAATTGAGTCGGCCCTGCTTTTCGTTTTTTTATTTACTTTTCTGTGGTTCCTTCTTAAAAAAGAAAGCATCAGTGCCGTAGTGCCTTTGATAACTCTTCTCCTGTTTATAATTTCTTTTTCAATAAAGACCATATACATAAAGAGCGGAAAGGAGTTTATAGTATACAAGACCTTTGATTCATCACAACCTGCAGTAAGGGAGGGTAAACGGCTATACTTCGGTGCAGCGGACGGAGATGACACAAGTCAGATTTTGAGGCACAGCGCTACAATGGGACTGAATATGAAAAGGCTTCCTGACAGTCAGGCATCCTGGTTTATTGACTCAGGAAATGAGAAAGTAATAATTACTGGCACGCTTACCAACAAAATAATCAATGAATATAATCCTGATTATGTCTTTCTTAACGGAAATAATCCCGGTGTGGAAGAACCTGATACACAAGACACAAAGATCAGATGTCTTGTGATATCCTCAGAAGTTTCTTCAGCATTCAAACTCCCTGCCGGCTATCTGAAAGGGTTTGCCGACTCCGTACATTACATGGCGAGATCAGGAGGTTTCAGGACAAGACTTTAATCAACAGGCTGACTGGAAACGGGAGCCCCGCATCAAATAAGTAGCCAGGGGTGGAATTTATTTTTACCTTCAGACATTCTGATATAAGCTTTGCAGCCAGGTTTACAGTCAAGAAAAGTCGCCTGAAAATTGATTAATACCATATATAAATCTTAATTTTGCCGATATTTTTCAAGTAAAATCATATAATGAGAATAGTTGTTGCGGGAGCCGGGGAGGTCGGTACACATCTGGCAAAGATGCTTGCCAATGAAAATCACGAGATAATTCTGATCGACACCGAAGAAACCAGTTTAAAACCGATTGATGCATCGCTGGATGTGCTTACATACCATGGTTCAGCAACTTCAGTGAAGATGCTGCAGGAGATACTCCACAAGAAGACCGATCTGTTCATTGCTGTTACCCACTGGGAAGATACCAACATAACATCATCGATCCTTGCCAAGAGGTTCGGAGCCATTAAGACAATTGCCAGAATTGATAACCTCGACTACCTGGAACCTGCCACCCTGGAGTTTTTCAAATCTTTGGGGATTGATTCGCTCATCTATCCTGAGCTTATAGCAGCCAGGGAAGTACTCAGTCTTCTTCACGAGACGGGGACTACGGAGTTCATGGAGTTTTCGGGAGGGAAACTGGCAATGTATGTTCAGAAGCTTGATGAGAATGCTCCTATCTTAAATAAGAGTCTTCAGGAAGTTGCTGAAATATTCAGGACTGAATTGTTCAGGGCAGTAGCAATAAAACGCAACGAAGTGACAATCATTCCGAGGGGAGGTGAACGTTTCCAGCTGGGCGACCTTGTTTTTGTAATAACTACAAATGAGGGGATCAATGAGATGATGATAAGCTCGGGAAAGGAAAACTTTGAAGCCAAAAATATTATGATTCTGGGAGGCAGCAGGATAGGGAAACATGTTGCCCTTTACATGCAGAAGTCCTGTGAGGTGAAGCTCATAGATTCGAGTCCCGAGAGATGTGCCGACCTCTCAGAGATCCTCGACAATACGCTTATAATATGTGGCGACTGCCGTGATGTTGACATGCTTGAGCAGGAAGGCATTTCCAGAATGGATGCCTTCGTTGCCGTCACAGGAAATTCCGAAACAAACATACTATCATGCCTGCTTGCAAAGAAGCTTGGAGTAAAACGTACCATAGCCGAGGTTGAGAACATGGAATACATCAACCTTGCCGAGAATTCAGGTATTGACACCATCATTAACAAAAAGATAGCAGCCGCCAGCAGGATTTTCCGTCATACTTCCAACCCGAATGTCACTCAGGTTAAATATATGACAGGAACTGATGCTGAGGTTCTGGAATTCAATGTTCCTGCAAATTCAAGGATCACTAAAGGTACCCTGCGAAGCCTTGATTTCCCCAGGGATGCCATTGTAGGAGGGGGAACCCGCGACGGTGTTCCTTTCATTGCAACGGGCGACACCATGATAAGGGCAAATGACAAAGTGGTGGTCTTCACCCTGCCTACAGCCTACGACAAGCTATCAAAATTCTTCAGCTGAACTGATGATTAACTATAGAATAGTTGCCAGGGCCTACAGCCACATTATGTTTGTTGAGGGACTGTTTATGCTTCTTGCTGCGGGTGTGGCACTTATCTATGGAGAAAAACCGGCTCCTTTCCTCTTTTCAGCAATCATAACCATCGTTGCTGCCCTTATGGTTTTTACCCCTTTAAGGGTCAATGAAAAGGTTTTCGGCACCAAGGAAGGCTTTGTTATTATTACAGGAAACCTTTTGATATTATGTATCTTCGGGACTCTCCCCTTCCTTTTAAGCGGAACCCTTTCAAGCTTCACAGATGCTTTTTTCGAGACTATGGCCGGATTTACAACCACCGCAGTCAGCGTGTTTAGTGACAGGGAGGTACTGTCACATGGCATTCTTTTCTGGAGATGCCTTATTCAGTGGTTCGGAGGATTCATGATTATAGCCTTTTCCCTATCAGTCATACCTGTCATAAGGAACATAAACATTCAGCTTACAACAACAGAGTTTACCGGGTTGCCATCTGACAGGATCTATCCACAGGCAGTCAGGACCATCGGGAAACTTCTGGCCATTTACTCTTCATTCACAGCGGCAGAGGCTATTATGCTGGTTGCCGGAGGGATGAGCCTGTTTGATGCCGTTTGCATCTCTTTTTCCACTATGTCAACCGGAGGTTTCTCTCCATATAATGATGGACTTGCATCATTTACATCTCCATATCTTATGCTTGTCATAATGTTGTTTATGGTGATTGCCGGATCAAACCTTGCACTTGTGTTTTTCGGGTTAAAGGCTGATTTCAGAAAGATCACCGGCAACTCCGAGCTCAGGGGTTATCTGTTCCTCAGTGTGTTTTTCGCCGTTGTCCTTTCATCAGTCCTTTTATCTACGGGTATATTCCCGGTAAAAGATTCATTTCTAAAGGGATCCTTCCATGCCATATCTATAATAAGCACAACCGGATTTTTCAATGATGATTTCAGCCAATGGGGAGCAGTCCCTGTTCTGCTAATAATAATACTTATGTTTTCAGGAGGGATGACCGGTTCCCCTTCAGGCAGCATAAAAACAATACGTCTTCTTATTATTGCAAGGAACATAAGACATGAGGTTCGCCGTCTTATCCATCCCCAGGCTTATCTGCCCATAAGGATAGACAGGCATACGATTCCGGGAAGTGTTATATATAACCTGCTTGTCTTCTTTGCACTGTACGTGCTTGTCGTTTGTGCCGGCGCCCTGGTAATGTCATTTATGGGTTATGACCTCCTTGTATCATTCTCCACTTCTGCCTCTCTGCTTGGGAATATTGGTCCCGGGACCGGAGCAGCCGGGCCCTTTTCCGACTATTCAGGATTTACCGAATCAGGAAAGTGGTTTGTTTCATTTTTTATGTTTCTGGGAAGGCTCGAATTGCTTGCAGTGCTTATACTTTTCTCAAGAAGCTTTTACAAAAGGTAAAGGAAAAGTAAAGCGGAGATAAGAATAATATTCCCGCAGAGGTGATGCTACTGCTCCAGTATGCCCGGTCCTTGTCTGACTATCTCAATTTCATCGCCTGTACAGTCGACCACTGTTGATGCCTCATTTTTACCAAATCCACCGTCGATGACAGCATCGGCAAAATCCCTGTATTTTTCATGTATAAGTTCCGGGTCGGTGATATATTCAGAAATGGTGTCGTGTTCATGAACCGAAGTGGTGATTATGGGTCTTCCCAGTTCCTTTATAAGCTCCATAACAATATTATTGTCGGGGATCCTTATCCCAACAGTCTTCTTTTTATTTTTAAAAAGCCTTGGAATCTGGTTATTGGCCTGAACAATAAAGGTAAAGGGGCCGGGAAGGTTGCGTTTGAGCAGCTTGAATATATTATTGTCGCGTATAACAGTGTATTCAGACAGCTGGCTCATATCGTGAAACATAATTGACATGTCAGGATTTCTGGGGTTAAGGCCTTTGAATCGTGCAATCTTTTCTATTGCCTTATTAGCCTTAATATCACACCCAATAGCATAAATTGTATCAGTGGGATAGATTATAACGGCTCCGGCCTCGAGCATGTCTGCCACTTTTCTGATCTCGCGCGGATTTGGATTTTCCGGGTATATCCTTATGATCATCTGTCGGTAAACATTAAATAAAAAAAGGGTAAGCTACTTATATCGCACCGCTACAACTGCCTGCCCTTGCTATCTTCCGATCCTGGGGGAGTTCAGCAGGAGCTGGTCGTATAAGACTTACCCTGCGCAAAAATAGTAACTTTTATCTGCTCCGCCAAATAAATATTCACGACATTGTCTTATACTCATTTCCATTTTTAAACTATATTTGTCATCTGTCAGTTTGAAATCTAATTAACATAATAATGGAAAACAAAATCAATCCATGGAAGGCGAACCTTACAAACGGTCTGATTTTAGGACTAATAGGCATCATTTATTCTCTGGTTGTCTATTTTCTTGACCTGTCTCTTAATAAAACACAGGGATACATCTTCATAGTTGTCCAGATCGGAATTCTGTATTATCTGGTCAAATCATACCGCGATAACTTTCTTTATGGCAACATAACCTTTGGCCAGGCTGTCGGTGCCGGAGTTATTATATGTCTCTACTATTCAGTTATCATAGCTGTTTTCACATATATCCTTTATGCTTTCATCGATCCCGACCTTGTAGGCAAACAGCTTGCCTATACAGAAGAGTTGCTTCAGAAAAGAAACATCCCTCAGGAAGCAATTGATGTAAACATGAGGGTTCAGAAGAAACTGTTGATTCCTGAAGTAATAGCACCCCTGTCAATTGCCGGAAACATGTTCTGGGGTGTCATCATATCCATGATTACCGCTATTTTTGTAAGGAGAGAAGGTAACCCGCTGCTCGATCCGGTTGATTCAAACATCTGATTTTATGGACATCTCCGTTATTGTACCAGTTTATAATGAAGAAGAATCAATAGCAGAACTGGCTTCCTGGATTGAAAAGGTATGTACAGGAAATAACCTGTCGTTTGAGATTATTTTCATTGATGACGGAAGTTCTGACCGCTCATGGAAGGAGATAACAGTTCTTGCCTCTGAAAACAATCATATCAAAGGTTTCAGGTTCAGAAGAAATTACGGTAAGGCTGCTGCCCTGCACACGGGTTTCCTTGATGCATCAGGAGATGTTGTAATAACTATGGATTCGGACCTGCAGGACAGTCCTGATGAAATCCCCTCCCTTGCAAGGATGATAAATGAAGAAGGTTATGATCTGGTATCAGGGTGGAAGAGAAAGAGATATGATCCCTTTGTAAAAAGGGTGACCAGTAAACTTTACAATGCCACTGCGCGGTTTGCTTCGGGCATCAGTCTTCACGATTTCAACTGTGGCTTAAAAGCTTACAGGAATGAAGTTGTTAAAGGGATTGAAGTGTATGGTGAGATGCACAGGTACATCCCTATACTTGCAAAAAAGGCAGGTTTCAGGAACATCGGAGAAAAAGTTGTTGAACACAGGGCCCGTAAATACGGAATTTCCAAATATGGCATTGACAGGTTTGTAAAGGGATATCTTGATCTTCTTACCATTGGATTTATAACGCGATTCGGGAAAAGCCCCATGCATCTTTTCGGCTCACTCGGGACCCTGATGTTTCTTTTAGGTTTTACTATGGCAGGATATCTGGGTATAAAAAAGCTCGTTCTGATGCATAACAACATGAGGATGCCTCTTATCACCGATTCGCCTTTTTTCTATATTGCCCTGACGGTAATGATAATTGGTACTCTGCTTTTCCTCACTGGTTTTCTGGGAGAACTGATAAACAGGAATTCCCCTGACAGGAACACCTATCTGATTAAGGATAAAATTAATATCTGAATAT
>JAVEZD010000096.1:0-2464 GCA_034003165.1 Bacteroidales bacterium
ACACCGGTGTTATAATATTGCTGTTGCTAAATAAACCTGTTATAGTTACCTTTCCTGAAAATCTGACCCATGCTGTTAATCATAGTCCTGCTGCTCTGTATACTTTTCATAGTACTCTCATCGACGCGGCTTAAGCTTCATCCTTTTCTGGCACTGCTCTTTGCTGCCATAGCCTTTGGGGTCTTCACAGGCATGCCCCTCAATGAGATAACACAATCGCTTAATGCCGGATTCGGTAACACTCTGGGATATATTGGTATTGTTATAGTTGCCGGGACTATCATTGGGATCTTCCTTGAGTATTCGGGGGGTGCTTATACCCTTGCCGACAGGGTACTCAGGATAATAGGACAGAAGCACGTTCCGCTTGCCATGGCTATAATAGGATATTTTGTTTCAATACCTGTTTATGCCGATTCAGGTTTTGTTATTTTGTCGCCACTTAACAAGGCTCTGTCGAAAAGGGCAGGTATATCGCTGGCAGGACCTGCAATAGCGCTTAGCCTGGGACTTACTGCCACTCACTGTCTTGTACCTCCAACCCCTGGCCCGATTGCTGCGGCCGGCATCCTTGGCGCCAACCTGGGTCTGGTAATCATGTTCGGCGTAATTGCCAGTTTGTTTGCATTGTTTATGGGATGGATCTTTGCTGTCAGGGTTGCTTCAAAGACATTCATAGAACCAAACCCTGAAGTATCCGAAGCGGAGATCTCACAGAAAATGAAGGATTCACCTCCGGCATGGAAGGCTCTTACTCCGATTTTCCTTCCAATAATTCTTATTGTGCTGAAATCAGTATCAGACTTCCCTACTAATCCTTTCGGGGAGGGGATACTCAAGACCTTTTTCGGCTTTATTGGCGACCCTGTCATAGCTCTTCTGGCAGGTGTACTTCTGGCTTTCCTGTTGCCAAAGAAAAGGGAGGAAGGTATCTTTTCGGAGAAAGGCTGGGTTGGAAAAGCGCTTCTTAGTTCTGCTACAATAATTCTTATAACAGGTGCAGGAGGGGCTTTCGGTAAGGTCTTGCAGAATTCAGAACTGGCAGATACCATAGGATCGTCACTTTCAGGACTGAACATAGGTATCTGGTTGCCTTTCATAATAGCGGCAATGATTAAAAGTGCCCAGGGTTCTTCGACGGTGGCAATAATCACTACTGCCTCCTTAATAAATCCTCTTATGCCTTCGATGGGTTTTGATACCGAGGTAGCCAGGGCTCTTATGGTCCTTTCGGTGGGAGCCGGAGCCATGGTTGTATCCCATGCCAACGATAGTTTCTTCTGGGTTGTCACACAGATGTCGGGGATGAATATCAGGCAGGGTTATAAGCTGCACACCACAGGTACGCTTATACTTGGCACCAGCGCCGGCATGATGCTCTGGTTTCTTAGTATTATTCTTAACTAGCTGGTTGAATTACTGTATTCTGAAGCACAGGCTTCATCCTTTCTTCCGTTCAGAAGGGAAGAGCCTTGGCAACAGACCTTCAGACGATTTATAGTATTCGCGGTTCATTCTGGCAATATTTGACAGTTTTATCTGCTTCGGGCATTCAGCTTCGCAGGCCCCCGTATTTGAGCAGCTTCCAAAGCCGCTCAGGTCCATCATCTCAACCATAGCCCTTACCCTGTCGGCAGCTTCGGCCTTACCCTGGGGAAGGTGGACAAACTGAGATATTCGTGCTGAGAGAAAAAGCATAGCTGAGGCGTTTTTGCAGGCAGCTACACAGGCACCGCATCCTATGCAGATGGCAGCGTCGAAAGCTTCTTCAGCTTTTTCCCGGCTGACCGGAATTGAATTGGCTTCCGGTGCCGATCCTGTATTGACTGAAATGTAACCTCCGGCAGTCTGAATGGCATCAAGGGCACTTCTGTCTACTATAAGGTCCCTGATGACCGGAAAAGGTCTGGCACGCCATGGCTCAACAGTAATGGTATCACCATCTTTGAAATGCCTCATCGAAAGATGGCAGGTGGTGACAGCTTTAACCGGACCGTGAGGGTGGCCGTTGATGAACATACCGCACGAACCGCATATCCCTTCGCGGCAATCATGGTCAAAGGCAACAGGATCTCCGCCGTTCGAGGCAAGTTGCTTGTTGAGTGAATCCAGCATTTCAAGAAATGACATCTCCGGAGCAATATTGTCAACGGCGTAGGTCTCAAACGAGCCTTTCGCCGACTGACTTTTCTGTCTCCATATTCTGAGTGTGAATTTCATCGTTCCTTTCCGGTAACATTATTTATAGTTTCGTTCCCCGGTCACAGTATCTGTAAATACAAGTTCCTCCCTGTGAAGAGCATGGGGGATATTATTACCTTTGTATTCCCATGCAGTCACGCAGGCATATTCCTTATCATTTCTCAGAGCCTCACCTTCAGAAGTTCTGAATTCTTCCCTGAAGTGTGCGCCACACGATTCCCTTCTTTCCAGGGCATCTGTAACAAGAAGCTCAGCCAGCTCA
>JAVEZD010000096.1:2564-8763 GCA_034003165.1 Bacteroidales bacterium
CACGCAGGCATATTCCTTATCATTTCTCAGAGCCTCACCTTCAGAAGTTCTGAATTCTTCCCTGAAGTGTGCGCCACACGATTCCCTTCTTTCCAGGGCATCTGTAACAAGAAGCTCAGCCAGCTCAAGGAAATCTGCCACCCTTCCCGCTTTTTCAAGGTTCTGGTTAAGTTCTCCGGCCGACCCGGGTACAAGGAGATCATTCCAGAATTCTTCTCTTAGCTCTCTGATAAGAGAGATGGCTTTTTTAAGACCTTCTTCATTTCTTGACATACCACAGTGATCCCACATGATCTTTCCCAGCCTTTTGTGAAAGACAGATGCCGGCTGCTGTCCTCTTACCGACATCAGCCTGGTGATCCTGTCCCTTACACCTTGTTCTGCCTGATTGAATTCGGGCTCGTCTGTGGGTATGGCAGGTACCCGTATTTCGCCTGCCAGATAGTTGCTTATGGTATATGGAAGTATGAAGAAGCCGTCGCCAGCTGCCTGCATCAGGGACGATGCGCCCAGCCGGTTGGCCCCATGGTCTGAGAAATTTGATTCCCCAATAGCAAAAAGTCCGGGTATAGTAGTCATGAGTTCATAGTTGACCCAGAGCCCACCCATGGTATAGTGACCTGCAGGATAGATCATCATAGGTTCCTTCAGTGGGTCTTTTCCCGTGATGGTCCTGTACATATCGAACAGATTACCGTATTTGCCGAGGATGGCTTTCTCTCCCTGTTTAGCCAGGGCTTCCGAGAAATCGAGAAATACAGCAAGACCCGTGGGCCCGACCCCATAGCCTGCATCGCAACGTTCTTTGGCAGCCCTGGAGGCTACATCCCTGGGGACAAGATTGCCAAAAGCAGGATATCTTCGTTCAAGATAATAATCTCTTTCTTCTTCAGGAATCTCACCCGGGGGCCGGCCGTCTCCCCTGGTGGCTGGCACCCATATACGTCCGTCGTTGCGCAGTGATTCCGACATGAGGGTAAGCTTTGACTGAAACTCATTCAGCTGGGGAATACTTGTAGGGTGGATCTGGATAAAACAGGGGTTGGCAAAGAAAGCCCCCCGCAAATGCGCTTTCCAAGCCGCGGATGCATTGGAGTTAACGGCGAGAGTGGACAGATAGTAGATGGTACCGTATCCGCCAGTGGCAAGAACTACGGCATGAGCCGAGTACCTTTCAATGGTTCCGGTGATAAGGTTACGGACAATAATTCCCCTGGCTTTTCCTTCAATTACGACCAGGTCGAGCATCTCGCGCCTGGGATAGATGGTTACACTTCCTTTCTTTATCTGCCTGTTAAGAGCAGCATAACAGCCCAGAAGACACTGCTGTCCGGTCTGCCCCTTCGAGTAGAAAGTTCTTGAAACCTGAACACCTCCGAAAGACCGTGTGTCGAGTGTCCCTCCGTAGTCGCGTGCAAAGGGAACCCCAAGAGCCGTGAAATGATCAATGACCTGGTTACTGACCTCAGCCGCCCTGTAAACATTTGCTTCTCTCGAACGGAAATCACCCCCCTTTATCATGTCGTGAAAGAGCCTGAAAGCACTATCCCCGTCATTCTGGTAGTTTTTGGCTGCATTTATACCGCCCTGGGCAGCAACGGAATGGGCTCTTCTGGGTGAGTCCTGGTAGCAGAAGCTCTTTACATTGTAGCCAAGTTCGCCCAGAGCCGAGGCAGCTGCAGCGCCCGAAATGCCCGTGCCCACAACAATGATATCCAGTTTTTTGCGGTTGGCAGGACTGACAAGTTTTGCCGACGATTTATACAGCGTCCATTTCTTGTGAAGAGGCCCTTCAGGTATCTTTGAATCAAGTTTGTCCATCCTGATTTTTGTTAACGGAATTGCCAGAGAGTGACAGATATTATTGCGAAACCGGCAGGGATAACCAGCGCATATATCAATGCAACTATTTGAACTACAGGGGTCCAGATCCTGTGGCTCAAGCCAAGGGTACGTGCTGCCGAAACAATGGCATGGTACAGGTGCAGACCAAGCAAAGCAAAACAGGCAAGATAGATGTAATTATATAAAGGTATTTTAAACAGCTCATGGGCAACTGAATAAAAATCCCCGGGATCACCTTTTACAAGCCCGAGCCGCATGAAATAAAAGTTAAAGAAATGCAGGATAAGAAAGATGAGAACTGATGAACCAGTCCATATCATGAAACGCGAGAAAAATGCTGTCTCTGACCTGTTCCCGGAAGCATAGGCGACCGGTCTGCGGAGCCAGTTCATTATCTGAAGGTAGATTCCGTTTGATACATGAACAAGAATGGCTGCAATGAGCAAAACCTCTACTGCCTTGATAAGAGGAAAAGAGGCCATGAACTCAGCAGCCGTGTTAAAGGGCTCCGGATCATCTTTTAAGAGTAAAAGGTTTATTATAAGATGTACAGGAAGGAAGACCAGCAGGAACAACCCTGCAAGGGTCATGGTGAACTTTTGTGATAATGATGAGGCAAATATCTTTTTCATTCAGTTCCAAAAATATAAAAATCAGTGTGCCATCCTGCACACATGTTTATAAAATTAGGATTTTAAATCAGATTTCAATGATGCAAATAAGTATATTTATTCAGATATTCGGTCTGCCTCAGAACAGGCAGGCAGAAAAGGGAGTACTCCGCCCGTACTGAGTCTGACCCGGAACAAGGTCTTAGGAGTCCTGCAGCCGGGAAGGGCAGTGTATCAGTAATGCACCTGTGTGTTCTGACGGTTTGAATAAGGTTTGGGACTTCCTTTAAATAGTTTTACTTTTTTTAAAGTGATTAACATTTACTATAAGTAATGAACCCTCATGTTTTACTGATATAAACACGTATGTATATAAATTTCAGACATGTGGGTTTCATCATACCATTAAAATCAAAATTATACTATGATGAAGTACTATATCTTTTATAACGGCGGGAAAATTTACTATTCAGACAGGGGAAGGGGGACTGCCATTCTGCTTCTCCATGGTTATCTTGAGTCGTCGGAGATTTGGGACAGCTTTGCAGTAAAGCTGGCAGAAGGTTTCAGGGTTATATCCGTTGATCTGCCGGGACACGGGGAGTCATCGGTCTTTGGTCCCTGTCATACCATGGAATTCATGGCTGAAGCTATCAGGGAGCTTGTTACAGGACTGAACCTTAAAAAGGTCTTTCTCACCGGTCATTCACTGGGCGGTTATGTGGCTTTGGCTTTTGCAGAGATGTTTCCTGAGTTTCTATCAGGCTTCTGTCTGTTTCATTCCCATCCTTTTGCCGATCCTCCTGAGGCGATAGCAAAAAGAGAGAGGGAAAAAGAAATTGTCAGGGCGGGTAAGAAGTTTCTTATGTATCCCGAAAATGTGTCGATGATGTTTTCTGAGGAGAACACTGTGAAGCTGCCTGAGGCTCTTAAGAGATCAAAGGAGATAGCAGCCGCTGTTCCTGATGAAGGTATCATTGCAGTACTTGACGGTATGATAAAAAGGCCTCAGCGTTTGTCAGTTGTCGAGGAAGGAAGAGTTCCTCTTCTGTGGATACTGGGACGGAAAGACAGGTATATATCCTGTGAGCTCGTTCTGTCAAAGGTGAAGCTTCCTTATGGGTCAAAGGCAGAAATACTTGAGGACTCAGGTCACCTGGGTTTTATTGAGGAGGAGGACATGTCGCTGAGAGTCCTCTCAGATTTTGTTACGGGGCTAAATGGTAAATGAATACAAAAGGTGACTCATCCGGGGCTCACCTTTATTCACTATCAGTCTTTTCAAGATAATCGATGGCATAAATAAGTGTAGTGTCTATCTCCTGCCAAAGGGGATAGAAGCCTTTGTTGTCGAGAATATTACGGGCAATATAGGCTTTAAGCTGAACATCGATTATCTTCCCTGAGGCATCCAGTCCAGCCTGATCCCTTCTTACGCCGTTTTCTGAGGCATAAGCAACAAACCTTGACATCAGGTTCTGCCTGTCGAGATACTTCTTCATCTCCCCGGTAGTAGTGTATTTAGTAAGTTCCTCACGGTTGTTCTCAGTGTAGTTGAGTGCGAACCTGTAGATCAGGGGTCTCACCTCCATAAAATACCGCGAGATTCCTGTTGTGTCAACCGGAACAAACCTGTCGGGCATGATGCCTCCTCCGCCATAGACTGTTTTGCCTCCGGGGGTTGTGAATTTTAGTGAATCGGCAAAATGTATGCTGTCGGAGACCTCAAATTCACCTCTGAGGTATCTTTCATTAAGGTCATCGTAATATTCTTCAAAGCCCTCTTCGTAGGGTTTCTGAATGGACCTTCCCGTAGGGGTATAATACCGTGCTATGGTCAGCCTCATTCCTGAGCCGTCGTGGAAGGGGACCGGTTCCTGTACAAGGCCCTTGCCAAATGAACGGCGTCCGATAATGGTACCCCTGTCGTTATCCTGAACAGCACCGGCCAGAATCTCGCTGGCCGAGGCACTCCATTCGTCAATAAGGACAACCAGTCCGCCAGTCTCAAATTCACCTTTTCCTGTCGCCCTTGCTTCAGTACGTGGCTGGTTACGTCCCATAGTATATACTATCAACTCGCCTTTCTTAAGGAACTGATTCGAGATCTGGATCGCTGCTTCCATTACACCTCCGGAGTTACCCCTCAGATCAAGTATCAGATCGGTCATGCCCTGACTTTTAAGTTCTCTTAGTCCCGTCATGAAGTCATCAAAGGTGGTGAGAGCGAAGTTATTTATTAGTATATATCCCGTATGTTCGTTAACCATGTAGCTTACCGCAACACTGTAAATAGGAATCTTGTCCCTGGTGATCTCAAAGGGCAGAAGTCCGGGAACACCTTTTCTAAGCACTTTAACATTTACCTGTGTACCCCTGGGGCCCTTCAGCATACCCATAACCGTTTCGTCACTAAGGTTTCTTCCGGCAACAAGTGAATCATTTACAAAAATAATCTTGTCGCCTGGCATCAGTCCGGTTTTTTCAGAAGGACCTCCGGGAATAGTACTGATAACCAATATTGTATCAGTAAGGAGGTTGAATGAAATCCCAATGCCCTCAAAATTACCCTGAAGGGGTTCGTTGGCTCTGGCCAGATCTCTGGCCGGTATGTATACAGAATGAGGGTCGAGTTTCTTAAGTATGGCCGGTATAGCAGCCTCTATAAGTTCATCCCTGCTTACCGAATCAACATAATCCGATTCGATAATATTTATAATACTGCTTAGCTTGTCATTCCTGGCTTTAATATTTGAGACCTGCGGAACCGTGCCCTTCCCCGGCAGCAGAAAACCTGTAATTATTCCGGCGCACAATGTTACTGCGAGCAGGACAGGGAGGAGGATGTTTCGTACGGAGTTATTGTATCTCATAGATGTCATTTTCGAGGTCAATATAAACAAGCTCTATCCCGGCACGTCTGAGTAAATCAAGTCCGTCGGTGTTATGATATTTGTTGCAAAACACCACTCTTTTTATCCCCGACTGAATAATAAGTTTTGAGCATTCCATGCAGGGTGAGGTTGTGACGTACAAGGTCGAATTCTCACTCGAATTATTTGATTTTGCAACTTTTGTTATGGCATTTGCCTCAGCATGAAGGACATAAGGTTTGGTCAGGTTGTTCTCATCTTCACACACATTCTCAAAACCCGCAGGGGTCCCGTTGTATCCGTCAGAGATTATCATCCTTCCTTTTACAATCAAGGCCCCGACCTTACGTCGCTGGCAGTACGAATTACGGGCCCATATAAGGGCCATCTCAATATACCTCTTATCGAATATTTTCTGTTTTTCACCGTATGGTCTTAGTAGATCTGACAATGCACTACCTTTTATGTCCGACAATTATGCTTAAGAAGTGTCCAAAGTTAATTAAATTTAGCTTTGCAAAACCCGGAGCTCTTATCTGCAGGCATTTTTTATACAGCCAGGCAGAACAGTGGGTTACCTGATTGTTACCATTTTCAGGATAGCAGGAGGCCTTTTTGCTCCTGAGGATGATGAGCAGTGTGGATATATGAGATTGAATATTACCAATACATCACAGACATGGAAAGCTTAGCAACACGACTTGTTCTGACGGCCATTTTCGGAGTGGCGATGGCACATTTCGAAGGAGTTGTAGTGGTTTACCTGAGAAAACTGCTTGGAATTCCCGACAGCGGATCGAACCGTGATTTCAATGAACTTGTACCACGTGTCATCCTTAACATTGAAAAGACCAGGGAAGCGGCCACAAT
>JAVEZD010000097.1:0-4479 GCA_034003165.1 Bacteroidales bacterium
GTAATACAGCCCATCAGCAAGACTTAAGTTAATTGTTTCTCCATCTGAGTGTTTCGATAAGGTGTACAACATCTTCCCTCAGAAAATCGATAACCGGAGCAAGTGAATCAGCATTTGGAACAGCGTCGAAGTACAACGATCCTCTCAGGTAATTTGTGGTGCTGTCGGTGACATAGAACTGGACTGCCGTAGCTGTATTACCCTTAAGGTTATAAAGGACCCCATAGATTTTTTCAGCATCATTACGTATCAGCTTCTCATCGATGGCGTCGGCCCGGGTTATATGGTTTTTAATGTTCATAGTATATGTCTGTTCTATAAGTTCAGGCAGATCGTTGTCAATGGTCTTGTAGGTAAGGTAGATCTTTGCCCTGAAGCGTGGGAATTCAACATTGTACCATCCGTCGCGGTTAACGCCGCTATTGTCGGGGCCGGGTATTGAGTATACCGGATATTCAAAGGAAAAGGGGATGTTATGTCTGGCAAACAGTGAATCACCACCTGTATATTCTCTGGATGGAAGGCTGATCCTGAAGTGTCCCCTGGGCCTTGGCACCACTACTTCCCTGCATCCTGCCAATGCCGTCAACAGTGAAAGCACTAAAAGTATCTTAATTGATTTTTGAACCGTCATCATCGTCTTTGATTTCAACCCTGATCTCCTTAATCCTTCTCTTGTCAGCCGATTCAATTTTAAAAGTAAAATTCCCGTAATTTATTGTCTTCCCTTTCTGGGGTATCTCGCCTGTAAGTTCGAGGATCAGCCCTGCAAGAGTCTCTGATTCTCCTCTTACTTCTTCAAAGGGGTCTTCATCTGTTTCGATAATCTTGAAGAAATCGTTAAGGAGTATTTTCCCTTCAAAGACAAATGTATTATCGTTGATCTTCCTGTACATGGTCTCATCTTCATCACTCTCGTCCGTTATTTCTCCGACTATTTCCTCTAGTATATCTTCGAGTGTGATTATTCCGCTTGTGCCTCCATACTCATCTATGACGATTGCCATGTGATTTTTTTTAATCTGGAACTCTTTGAGCAGTTCGTTTATTTTTTTTGTCTCGGGTACGAAGTAGGGAGGTCTTACCAGCGACTGCCACTTGTAGTTATCGGGTTTTCCTGTATAGGGGAGGACGTCCTTGGCGTAAAGTATACCCTTTACCGAGTCAAATGATCCTGAGTAGACGGGTATCCTGGAGAAGCCTGATTCGATAAGGAGATTGATTATGGTGCTGAAACCTGATTTGATATCCACGGCAGTGACATCTATTCTGGGGCACATTATCTCGTTGACATTGGTGTTACCGAAGTTTACTATCCCTTTAAGTATCTTTTCGTCTTCTGTAATATCATCAGAAGCCAGTTCGAGAGCATTTGACAGGTCGTCAAGGCTCAGGTTTGAACGTCTGGCAGAGTTTCTTTTCCTTACAAAAGAAGTGGATAGAATAAGCAATGCGGAAAGGGGTCTGAAGATCTTTTCAAGTACTATAAGTGGTCCGGACATCAACATCGAAACCCCTGTATGGTTCCGGGTAGCGTAAACCTTTGGCATTATTTCCCCGAAGAAAAGCAGGATGAAGGTAATCGCCACAGCTTCAACAATAAAACCCAGGGTGGGGTTGGATGAGAAATCGAAAAGCCTGGAGCTCAGGTAAGCAGATAGCAGAACGATGGCTATGTTGACAGTATTGTTGGCAACAAGGATGGTGCTAAGGAGTTTCTCAGGCATACCATACAACCTGATAACCCTGGCAGCTTTTTTTGATTTGGTTGTCCTTAGTTTTTCTATGTCCTCAGGTTTGAGTGAAAAGAAGGCCACTTCAGAACCTGAGATAAGAGCTGATGATACCAGAAGCATTATAAGAAAAGAGAAGCCGGCAATAAGAGCGGCATCAGGAGAAGGCGTTTCTCCGGTTATCAGGGATAAATAAAATGCAACAGAATATGCAGGTTCCAAAATTCAATACATTAAATACAACCTAAAAAGGAAGATCGTCTTCACTCTCAGGCTGGTAACCTGAAGGAGGTTCATTGAGTTCTTCCCCCGGGACTGATTTCTCCTTATTTTCGTCTGTGGTTTCCTGTTTCTCTCTTGGATAGCTGGTAGCAGGTTTTTTATCAAGAACCAGAAGAGTATCTGCCAGGATCTCTGTTATATATTTATTGTTGCCATCCTTGTCAACATACGAACGGGTCTTGATCTTGCCGACAATATAAACCTGTGCGCCTTTTTTTATAGTTTTTTCTGCCACTTCGGCCAGTGCCCGCCACAGAACTATGTTGTGCCATTCAGTAGAAGTTATTGATTCTCCCTGCTGATTCGTATATGACTCACTGGTGGCCAGCGGAAATGATGCTTTGGCAACACCCTTGTCGAAATAGCGAACCACCGGATCTTTCCCGACATTACCGACAAGTATGACCTTATTGATTGACATGGGGTTATGTGTTTAATGTTAATAAGGATTAAAAATGTAAAGTTAAGAAAAAATCAGCTCAGTCCAACGCTGTGCGCTGTTTTGGAGAAAATGCATATTTACAAATCGTTACAATACCTGTAATCAGACAGGGTTTTAATCTCCGAAAAAACAGCTCCCCCGGGAAGCATATTTATCATATTATCTATATCATTGGAATTAAGGCAATAATAAAATCCATTAAAAAAAAATTATTATGTAAGTGTTTCTATTTAAACAAATAATATTTTTATATTTGCACAGTTGAAAAAAACGAAAAACTCAAAATAATTTGTTGAATTTTAAACTTCACGAAAATGACTAAAGCAGACATTGTTAATGAAATTGCCAAGAACACTGGTATAGAAAAGGTAACGGTTCAGAAAACTGTTGAGGCCTTAATGGAGACTATAAAACATTCGATGGTAAGCGGTAATAACGTATATCTCAGAGGTTTCGGAAGCTTTATTGTAAAGAAAAGGGCCAAGAAAACTGCCAGAAATATATCAAAGAACACTACTATTATTATTCCTGCTCATAACATACCTGCCTTTAAGCCGGCCAAATCATTTATAAATAAAGTAAAATCACACCCAAAGAAATAATATTCCATGCCAAGCGGTAAAAAAAGAAAAAGACATAAGATGGCCACTCACAAACGCAAGAAGCGTTTGAGAAAGAACAGACATAAGAAGAAGTAAAAGATCACTGAGCGGTCATAAACGGAAAACTAAACCTAAAGGTCTGACGATCTTTAGGTTTATTGTATTAAGATGTCGGCTGTAGTTGATAATATATTAATTCAGATTAATATAGTGAAGTGGTAAATAAGGATCTAGTCATTGATGCAGGTGATTCCGAAGTCTCTATTGCCCTGCTTGAAGATAAGCAGCTCATTGAACTTAACAAGGAAAAACGCAATGTAAAATTTTCTGTCGGAGATATTTACCTGGGCAAGGTAAAGAAGATTATGCCCGGGTTAAATGCCGCATTTATAAATGTTGGATATGAACGGGATGCTTTTCTTCATTATCTCGACCTGGGCGCCCAGTTCAAATCGCAGCATAAATATTATTCCCTGGCTCTTCAGAAGCAGGGGAGAGTTCCTCCTGTCAGTAAATTCAAAAACGAAGCTGATATTGACAAGGATGGAAAGATAGGCGATGTACTTACTGTAGGCCAGACTGTTATAGTACAGATAGCCAAAGAACCAATTTCAACAAAAGGCCCCAGGCTTACTTCAGAAATCTCCCTGGCAGGAAGAAATCTTGTCCTGATGCCTTTTTCAGATAAGGTTTCCATTTCATCAAAGATTGAGAGTCAGGAAGAAAAAAACCGTCTCAAGACCCTGTTACACAGTATTAAGCCCAAGAACTACGGAGTTATTGTCAGGACTGTTGCTGAAGGCAAAAAGGTGGCAGTGCTTGATGCCGAACTTCGTGAGCTTGTAAGCAAGTGGGAAACGGCTTTTAATTCACTTCGCAAGGAGACAAAGGTATCGAGGCTTTTCATTGGTGAGATGAACCGTACCTCTACTATTCTGAGGGACATGCTTAACGGTACCTTCAGTAATATTCATGTCAACGATGCTTCAATAGCTGATGATATAAGGAGGTACATAAGGGAGATTGCTCCTGAAAAGGAAAAGATCATCAAGTTTTATAAGGGGTCACTTCCCATCTTAGATCATTTCGGGATCAACAAACAGATAAAGGCTCTTTTCGGTAAGACTGTATCATTCAAGCATGGAGCCTATCTTATTATTGAGCATACTGAAGCCTTTCATGTCATTGATGTTAACAGTGGCAACAGGTCGAGGTCGGGTAACGACCAGGAATCAAATGCACTGGAAGTGAACCTTGAAGCCGCCACGGAGATAGCCCGGCAGCTAAGGCTGCGTGATATGGGCGGGATCATTGTTGTCGACTTCATTGATATGCAGTCGAACGAAAACAAACAGCAGCTTTTTGACAGGATGAAGGAAGTCATGGCCGGCGACCGTACAAAACACAACATCCTGCCTCT
>JAVEZD010000097.1:4579-8714 GCA_034003165.1 Bacteroidales bacterium
GTGATATGGGCGGGATCATTGTTGTCGACTTCATTGATATGCAGTCGAACGAAAACAAACAGCAGCTTTTTGACAGGATGAAGGAAGTCATGGCCGGCGACCGTACAAAACACAACATCCTGCCTCTCACAAAATTCGGGCTCATGCAGATTACCAGGCAGAGGGTCAGGCCCGAGATGCATATGGTTACAAACGAAAAATGCCCCGCCTGCCAGGGAACAGGTGAGATACGCCCCACCATTCTTTTTACTGATGAACTGGAGAGGGACCTCTCTTTTATAATAGGTAAGATTAAGACAAGGAAGATAGTTGTAAACGTCCATCCCTTTGTTGCTGCCTACCTTAAGAAAGGATTGTTTCCGCTGTTCAGAAGATGGAATTTCAAGTATAGAATCATGCTTAAGGTTCAGGCTGTGACCTCGTATCACATGCTTGAGTATCATTTTTACGATCTGGATGGAAATGAGATAGATCTGACCTGAACATCTTTCCCGTTGAACCAACGGCCTTCTTTTTCCGTTTATATGTGTTGATTTATTAATTTTACCTGAAATCAAAACGGATAATATGCTGAAGAAGATAAAAATTTATGTTTTCCTGCTGATTGCGGCAACAGGGGCTTTCAATGCTTCTGCCCAGATCTACGATCCTGCCACCTGGGAGTTTTCCTTCGAAAAGACAGGCGATGACAGTTATGAGATAGTCATAAAAGCCGAAATAGAAAGAGGTTCGCATATTTACTCTATGGAGGTACCCGAAGGCGGTCCCATTCCGACTTCGGTGGTTTTCGACTCTCTGCCCGGATATGTTCTGGAAGGAGATCCCTGGGAGGTTAGCACTCCGGAGGAGGCCTTTGATGAAGCTTTCGATATGAATATAAAGAGTTTCAGCGGGTCTGCTGAGTTCAGGCAAAAGATATCTGTTGTTGGTGAGGGTACTATTGTAAAGGGCACGGTAAACTACATGGCCTGTAACAATGTTACTTGTTCTCCGCCCAAAGATGTTGAATTTGAATTGACTATCGGTAGTCCCCCTTCTGTGACCGGACTTTCAGATAGCATGGCTGGGATGGAATCATCTGTTCCGGTAAGGCAGGCATCAAGACTTCTGGGCTTCTTTCTGATCTCCCTGCTTGCAGGATTTGCAGGTGTTATTACTCCCTGCGTCTTTCCTATGATACCAATGACGGTTGCCTTTTTCTCACAGGGAAGTGAGAGCAGGAGCAAGTCGGTTATAAGGGCCCTGGTCTTTGGTCTGTCAATAGTGCTTATTTATTCTCTTCTGGGTATCATTGTATCTCTTACCAGTGCAGGTGCGGGTATAGCAAATGCTCTCAGTACTCACTGGATCCCGAATATTATTTTCTTTCTGTTGTTTGTCATTTTTGCTGTTTCATTCTTTGGGGCTTTTGAGATTGTACTGCCAAACCGATGGGTGACCGGAGCTGATTCAAGGGTGGACAGGGGAGGATTACTTGCTTCATTCTTCCTCGGACTTACAACAGTCATTGTTTCTTTTTCGTGTACGGGCCCTATTATAGGTGTATTGCTTGTCGAGGCAGCCAGCGGAGATGTCCTGCGTCCAACAATAGGAATGTTTGGCTTTGGGCTGGCATTTGCGCTACCCTTTACCATTTTTGCGCTCTTCCCCTCGGTGATGAATAAGATACCCCGATCGGGAAGCTGGCTGAATTCGGTTAAGGTAGTCCTCGCATTCATTATGCTGGCCTTCAGTTTAAAGTTTCTTCTGACCATCGATACCGTATATTCATTCAGGCTTCTTTCGAGGGATATTTACCTGGCAATATGGATAGTTCTATTCTCCCTTCTGGGATTCTATCTGCTGGGAAAGATAAAGTTTTCTCACGACAGTGATCTTCCCCATATAGGCACTTTCAGGTTGTTCCTGGTTATCGGGGTGTTTGCTTTTACCCTTTACCTGGTAACCGGACTGTTCGGGGCTCCACTGACGGGATTGTCGGCGATGCTTCCATCACCGTCTGAATCGAGGTATATATCATCTTCACAGGTTCCGGTGCAGAATAGTCAGGGAGATGCTTTTATTGCTTCCTCAGTTTTTGGGAGCGACCTATGCTCTGAACCAAAGCATGCCGACAGGTTCACAATGCCTCTGGGTCTGAAGGGGTATTTTGATTATGAGCAGGGCCTGGCATGTGCAAGGGAACAGGGAAAGCCTGTGCTTCTTGACTTCAAAGGACATGCCTGTGCAAACTGCAAACTCATGGAAGCCAGGGTATGGTCCGACCCCGGGGTCTTACGACGGCTTAGGGATAATTTTGTCATTATCTCACTGTACGTTGATGACCGCACCCAGTTACCTGAAGAGGAGTGGGTTACATCGGCCATTGATGGAAAGGTTAAAAAGACCATAGGTAAGGTCAATGAGGATCTTGAGATTTCGAAGTTCAAAACAAACGCACTTCCCCTGTATGTCATAACCGATTATGAAGGCAATCCCGTAAACGATCCCATGGGGACCAATATGAAAGCTGCGGAGTATGCTCAATGGCTCGATGAAGGACTTGCTGCTTTTACCCTAAAGAACAAGCCTGTTGAATTCTCTTTTTGAAATCTGGTCTTAATCATTGCATTTTGTCGCCGGAACAGTTATTTTTACATGAAGCTTAAGCAATGATTGTGAGATATCTGTTAACATCAGTTGTGTCATTATTATTCTGTACGGTAGTTGCCCAGCAACCCGTTCAGGAAAGGATATCCAGCGCCGGAGGCAACTATGTCAGCAGTGGTGTTTCACTTAACTGGTCGTTGGGAGCTACACTCGTACCGACCCTCAGGTCGGATGAAGGAAATCTTGTTCTTACCCATGGTTTCCAGGAGAAGATCACTGTTACGCCTATTGAAGAGAAAATAGTATTAAAGACGGGTATTGTTGTCTATCCCAATCCGGCTGTTGAGACAATTAATATACGCTTTCCACAGGTTCCCGAAGGAAAGGTAGGGATAGTGATAAGCGATAATAAGGGCAGGGTTGTGATCACTGAACAGGCAGAAGGGTATGATGATGTTATGGAGATTGATCTGCGGACTCTTTCGCAGGGAATGTATTTTTTGCGTCTCAGTTATGGGAACAACACGAATATATATAAGATAATAAAACTTTAGCCAGTGCTTTTTCCTCTCCAAAAGGCACATTTTTATTATTTTCATGGCTGCCCCTGATTACTGAATCAGGGGCTTTTTTCTCTGTTAAATTCTGTTAAATAAGGTAGTTCCGTATGGAATCTGACTCCAAAACTGAGTATATTGCAGCCTCAAAATGTGTAAGGAATCAATGAGAAATATAGTCTTTTATTTTATAATATTAGTGTTATTTTCCGGTTGTAAGGGTGAGGAGGAACGTCTGCTTAAGAAAGCAGAAGGTCTTCATAAATCACTGCTTACAGTCGACACACATTGTGATACTCCGATGTATTTTGAGGATCCGGACTTTGATCTTGGTGTAAGGCAGGATGAAGTGTGTGTTGATTTTCCGCGTATGAAGGAAGGGGGGCTTGATGCTGAGTTTTTTGCCGTGTTCATTTCCCAGGGACCCCGGAATGATTCGGCATATGCTGTTGTTCACAACAAGGCTCTTGGCATTTTCAACGACATCCGTGACAACGTCTCCAAAAACAGCAGTATGGCAGGTCTGGCCCTTTCTCCTGATGACGCCATAAAGCTGGAGAAAGAAGGCAGGATAGCAGCTTTCATAGGCCTTGAGAACGGGTATCCGGCCGGAAAGAATCTGGGAAGGATTCAGGAATACTATGATTTGGGCGCCAGATATATAACTCTATGTCATTCAACAAACAACGATATATGCGATTCATCAAACGATCCTAATGGACCAGAGCATAACGGCCTTTCAGCTTTCGGTCGCGATCTGGTAAAAGAGATGAACAGGATAGGGATGATTATAGATGTATCCCATATCTCAGATAAATCATTTTATGATGTTATTAGCCTTTCGGAGGCCCCGGTCATTGCATCACATTCATCGTGCAGGGCTCTTTGTTCAAGTCCGCGTAATATGACCGACGATATGTTGTTGTCGCTTAAGGATAATGGAGGAGTGATTCAGATTTGTATTCTGAGCAGTTACATCAAGACCCCGG
>JAVEZD010000098.1:0-8621 GCA_034003165.1 Bacteroidales bacterium
CCCTGAGTTACCCGGGGCGCCTTAAGTCAGACCTGCCCAGACTTGATTTTAAGGCAAGCAATAACCTCACATTTTTCGAGCCTGATACAGAGAGATTCAGAAACCTTTCACTTGCCTTCAGCGCACTTAAGAAGGGAGGCAACATGCCCTGCATTCTCAATGCGGCAAATGAGGTGGCAGTAAACTCTTTCCTCAGCGGTAAAACGGGGTTTGTCCAGATGTCGGACGTTGTAGAATACACCATGGAAAACACGGAATATATTGCAGCACCCGGACTGGGTTATCTTGAGAGTTCAGATCAGATGGCCCGCGAGACAGCCGTTAAGTATGTTAATAAATTACAGAAAACCATATGACTATAGCAATAAAGATACTCCAGTTTCTTCTCAGCCTTTCGATACTTGTCATAATACATGAGTTCGGACATTTTCTCTTCGCCAAGCTCTTTAAGACCCGCGTCGAAAAGTTCTATCTCTTTTTTGATCCCTGGTTTTCAATATTCAAGGTAAAGAAAGGAGAGACTGAATACGGAGTGGGATGGGTTCCCCTCGGAGGTTATGTAAAGATCTCGGGTATGATAGACGAGTCTATGGACCGTGAGCAGATGAAACAGCCTGCCCAGCCATGGGAATTCAGATCCAAGCCTTCGTGGCAGAGACTTCTTATTATGACCGGCGGTGTGATGTTCAACTTCATCCTTGCCCTTGGCATCTATGTGGCTGTGCTTTATGCATGGGGTGAGACTTATCTTCCGACTTCAAGTGTTAAATACGGAATTGTGACCGATTCAACAGGCCTCTCAATGGGACTTAGGAACGGTGATAAAATATTATCAGTTGATAACCAGCCGGTGGATAACTTCATGCAGATAACGGCTGATATCCTGCTAAATAACCGCAAGACCATACAGGTTGAACGTGAAGGGACAAAAATTGATATTCAGATACCGGCAGAAGTGATCCCTTTAATGCTAAAAGGAAAGGGCCTGATAGAACCAAGAACTCCCTTCGGGCCTTTCGTTATTTCAGCATTTGGCAAGGAATCGCCGGCCAGTGATGCAGGCATACTCCTTAATGATGAACTGGTTGGCCTCGACAACATCCGCTTTGCGTGGTACGATGAGTTCCAGACCTATCTTGCTGAACATAAGGACGAGACAGTGACTGTCAATGTGGTCCGTGAAGGCGAGACAGTGAATATACCTGTCAGGACTACCCTGTCAGGAACCCTCGGTGTTGGCAGTAGCAGGTCGTATGAAAATTTATTTGAACTAAAAACAGTAAGGTACGGATTCCTTGAATCCATCCCGGCCGGAATTAGTAAGGGATTCAGGACCATGGGGGACTACCTTAAGCAGTTCAGGCTGATCTTCTCACGCCATACAAAAGCCTATGAATCACTTGGAGGCTTTATAACCATCGGCAACATTTTCCCGGGAGTCTGGGACTGGCAGTCGTTCTGGAACCTGACAGCCTTTCTTTCTATAATACTGGCAGTGATGAATATCCTTCCCATCCCGGCACTCGACGGTGGACATGTGATGTTCCTTCTGTATGAAGTGATAACCGGGAGGAAACCAAGTGATAAGTTTCTTGAGTACGCACAGATCGGAGGTATGATAATCCTGTTCGGCCTGCTTATACTGGCAAACGGTAACGATATAATAAGGCTTTTGAGTAAGTAGAAAATTATTATCAGGCCATCAGTTGTAAATGAAAACTATTTATAACTTTGTGCGTTCAATTTAAAATTGTAAGACAATGGGAAAAATTGGTTTAACCGAGATCATTCTTATTTTACTTGTACTTGTTCTTCTCTTCGGTGGTCGTAAAATTCCTGAACTGATGAAAGGTATTGGTCAGGGAATGAAGGAGTTCAAGAAAGCATCGAAACTGAACCCTGAGGACGAAGGAAAATAGTCTGAAGGTCCGGTAAATCAGGAAACTGACAAGATACTAACGGGCGTCTCACAGAGACACCCTTTTTTTATTGCCCCCCGGGTAAGAAATGTATTCTAATTTATTAAGACTTACTCCATGCGGGGAAGGCCGAAAACGTACCAGAGTGAGGTCACTATCAGAATGGCTCATATTTCTGATTTCTCCTCTGAGGTTCAAACCCGGCTTCCCTTATCAGCGACTGAAGAGTCGCGGCATCGAACCTGTAGCCTGAGCCTGCTGCACTAACCACATTCTCTTCGATCATAACTGAGCCTGCATCATCTGCACCGGCATGGAGCGACAGCATTCCTATCTCCCGGCCCGTTGTAAGAACTGATGCCTGGATATGTCTGATATTATTAAGCATTATACGGCTTATGGCAATAATCCTCAGATAATCGGGTCCCGAGTAGCTGCTTCTTACCCCATGCCTTTCGGCAAGACGGGTGCCGGCATCCTGGTATGCCCAGGGAATAAATGTAATGAAACCGTAGTGCCCCTCCGGCTTCTCAGCCTGCAACTCCCTTATCCTGATGAGGTGCTCCATCCTTTCGGTAACTGTCTCAACATGTCCGTACATCATTGTTGCTGAGGTGGGCAGGTTAAGCCTGTGGGCTTCGCGCATCACTCCTAGCCATTCATCCGTGGTTGCCTTTGCAGGTGAGATGATCTTCCTTACCCTGTCTGAGAGTATCTCAGCTCCTGCCCCGGGAAGGGAGTCAAGGCCGGCAGCAATAAGTTCCTTCAGCACCTCTGAGAAAGGGAGGCCTTCTTTCCGGGCCAGGTAGACTACTTCCGGAGGGCCAAGTGCATGAAGCTTAAGTGAAGGATAAAGCTTCTTAAGGTCGCTGAAGAGTGAGAGATAGAAATCAAGTCCCAGGTCGGGGTTCATACCTCCCTGAAGAAGCAACTGGTCGCCACCCAGGCTGTAAAGCTCATCGATCTTATCCCTGTATTCTTCCCTTGTGGTTATATAGGATGACTCAGAGCTCTTAACCGTGCAGAAGTTGCAGAAGAGGCACTGAGAGAAACAGATGTTTGTAATATTGACATTCCTGTCGATTATCCAACCCACTTTCCCCCCGGGGTTATGCTTTTGCCTCAGCAAACCAGCTGTATAAATAAGCTCTCCCAGAGGAGCCTGCTCATAAAGAGCAACCCCTTCTGCCACGGATAACGGTTCAAGTGAAAGAGCCCTTGAATATAAGTCTGTCAGTTTCATACAGGAAAAGTATGATTAATAATATTGCGGGCAAATTTAACTCTTTATATTTTAGAATCAGCCCGGAGAGAAGAAACTAAGTAATGCCGCTCTCATCCCGCTGGCTTCGTATTAAACACCAGCAGCACCTGCCTTTAATCAGTTACCAATAATTTAATTAACTTTACTCACTAAATTTTCAGACAGAGCTTTTATGAAACCACTAATTATTAAAACATCACAGATAAGGCCTGACCAGTCGGTGGTGTGCATACTGGGAGAAAGCCAGATCCCTGCGGATCTGGGACTGACAAAGAGCGAGCAGGAATATGCACTGAAAAGGCTTACAGCAAAAGATGATTATGTCCATATAAATTCATACTTCAGATCGGTTTATTTTGTAGGGCTGACAGACGATACAAGGCAATATAAGGTTAGGGAGGAACTCAGGAAAAGTGCCTCGGGACTTAAGAAGCTTATAAGCCAGGGGAACCATGAAGAACTTGTAATAACCGCCGATAAGGCCTATAAGGGAGCCGTGGAGGATTTTACCGAGGGACTGATACTCAGCCTTTATAAGTTTGATAAGTACAAGACCCTTGATGAGAAAGGTGAAAGAAAGACATATCCTTCAAAGCTTTTCCTGGTAACCGGTTCAGATGATTCAGAGGTGAAATGGTTAAGCGACCTTACTGATGCCGTCTGGTTTGCCCGTGACCTTATAAATGAGCCTGTTAATCACCTTAATGCCATAGCGCTTGCTGAAGAGGTAAAGAAGACTGCCGAGCCTGCAGGCATAAGTGTTGAAATACTTAACAAGGGTAAGATTGAAGCCCTTAAAATGGGAGGTCTTCTGGCTGTTAACAAGGGTAGCGTTGATCCCCCTGTATTCTGCATCCTGGAATGGAAACCTGAGAAACATGTCAACAAAAACCCGGTGATTCTTGTGGGCAAGGGTATTGTTTATGACACTGGCGGACTTAACATCAAGACCGGTGATTACATGGACAATATGAAAGGAGATATGGCAGGGGCCGCCGCTGTCCTGGGCGCTGTCTGTGCCATTGCACGGGCAGAACTTCCTGTTCATGTGATCGCACTTATACCGGCTACAGATAACCGTCCGGGAGGAAACGCCTATGTACAGGGTGATATAATAGTAATGCATAACAGGATGAGTGTTGAAGTAGGTAATACTGACGCTGAAGGACGTCTGATCCTGGCCGATGCCATCAGCTATGCATCGCGCTATTCACCTGAACTGATAATAGATATTGCCACACTTACCGGGTCGGCTGCCATGACCTTTGGTAACCAGGCCATGGCAGTTATGGGTAATGCCGGCAGAAAATATTTCAGGCTTCTCGAGGATGCGGGGAATGAAGTATATGAACGTGTTGCCGAACTTCCTTTCTGGGAAGAATACGGCGAGCTTATTAAGTCGGATGTGGCAGATGTAAGAAACATAGGAGGCAGAGAAGCCGGAGCCATTACGGCCGGTAAGTTCCTTGAGAAATTTGCTGAGTTTCCCCTGATACATCTCGACATTGCCGGGACAGGGATGCTTAAAAAGGATGATTTCTACAGGACCAAGGATGGGCCGGCATCGGGACTGAGGTTGCTTGCGACTTTCATAAGAAGGCTGGCAGAGAGATATAACGAATTGTAATTATCAGAATGGAAAAGAAACAAATAATAACAGGAATTTCCCAGGGAGACATTAACGGAATAGGATACGAAGTGATCATCAAGGCTCTTATGGATCCCGGGATGAACGATATCTGCATACCGGTGGTATATGGTTCCCCAAAAGTTGCTGCTTATCATCGCAAAGCTCTTAATATAAATAATTTCAGCTTTAATAACATACGGGTTCCCGAGGAAGCCAATAACAGGAAGGCAAACCTTATTAACTGCCTCGACGATAACATCCGCGTCGAACTTGGCAAGGCGACACAGCAGGGAGGAGAAGCCGCATTCATCTCACTTGAAAAGGCAGTCGAAGATCTTCTGAGCGGGAAGCTGGATGTTCTGGTTACTGCCCCGATTGATAAGCAGACAATACAATCAGACAGTTTCCATTTCAAGGGACACACGGATTACCTGAAGGCAAAAGCCGGAGTAGATGATGTTCTTATGTTTATGATATCGGAAAGCATGAGAATCGGATTTGTAACCGATCATATTCCTTTGAGAAATGTACCCGAGACCATAACGACAGAGTTGCTTCTAAGTAAGATCAGACTCATGAACAAATCGTTGATGCTTGACTTTGGTATAAGGAAGCCTGTTATTGCGGTTCTTGGACTTAATCCTCATGCCGGGGACGGATCCCTTCTGGGGATGGAAGAAAGTGAGGTAATAATACCTGCAGTTGCTCAGGCACAGAAAGAGAATTTAATGACATTCGGACCCTTTCCTGCCGACGGTTTCTTTGGCGCCGGATCATTTGTCAAATTTGACGGTATACTTGCTATGTATCACGATCAGGGACTGGCTCCCTTTAAGGCCCTGTCGTTTGATTCGGGTGTTAACTTTACAGCCGGGCTGCCCTTCATAAGAACATCTCCGGTACATGGCACAGCTTTTCAGATTGCCGGAAGAAACGAAGCCTCTGAAAGCTCTTTCCGTCATGCCATATACCTGGCAGCTGACATATACAGGAACAGGCAGATGTATGCTGAAATCACAGCAAACCCCCTGAAACACCAGGATATTGATATCCGTTCCGACAGGGTCGATGAGTTACCTCCCGAAATGTATAATAATGACCATAACATATGATCGAGTACATAAGAGGAACCATAACCGAACTTACCCCGGCTTCACTTATACTGGAGACCCAGGGAACAGGTTATTTTCTTAATATCTCATTATCAACCTATTCAAGGCTCGAGGGCAAGAAAGAATGCAAGGTCCTCGTTCATGAAATAATTCGCGAAGACAGTCATCAGCTTTACGGATTTGCAGACAGGGAAGAACGGGATGTCTTCAGGTATCTGATCTCGGTGACGGGAGTGGGTGCCGGCACTGCCAGGATGATGCTTTCATCATTAAATCCGGCTGAAATTGAAAAAGCTGTGGCAGGCAGTGATGTCAACCTCTTAAAGAGCATTAAGGGAATAGGATTAAAAACAGCTCAAAGGATAATTGTTGATCTCAAAGACAAGCTTGGCAGACAGGCAGGAGCAGGTGAAATATTTGCTGTTGCGGACAATACAAAGCGGGAAGAGGCGTTATCAGCATTAGTGATGCTTGGGTTTGCCAAAGGCGCTGTAGCTAAGGTTCTTGACAGGATAATAAGGGAAGAAAAGCCGGATTCAGTCGAAGGTCTTATAAAGCAGGCGCTTAAGAACTTGTAATACAGAATTAAGCCGGATTGGGATCAGGGATATCATATAAAAATCTACTGATAATTTCATATCTCCTTCTGATCGCCTCTCTTGCCATTTGGCCGGGAGAGGTAAAAGGTCAGGGTGTTGACCGTACCCAGGTAAGTGATACAGCCGGCAAGTCATGGCTCAGGCTGAGGGATGTCTCAGGTATACCCTGGGAAAACCGGAGTGAGTCGCCACTTTTTCTAAACAATCCTTCCAATATCTCGTCTTCGGTGGTATATGATGCCGAAAGGAACGAGTACGTGATATACCAGAAGGTAGGGGCATTTGACTACAGGAACCCTGTACGCATGAATCCTGAAGAATTCCGGAAGTATCAGTTTGATAAGGAGATGCGCGACTACTGGGAATCGAGGATCAGAGGAGATGAGCCGGGGTTCAGATCAACCCTTATCCCCCGGATCGAAGTGGGAGGTGAGGCTTTCGACAAGATCTTCGGCAGCAATGTGATAAACATTATTCCACAGGGATCGGCCGAGCTTATTTTCGGTATAAACATATCCCGTACCGAGAACCCTGCATTATCTGAAAAACTAAGAACCATCCCCACCTTCGACTTCAAGGAGAAGATACAGATGAACGTCACCGGTACCATTGGTGACAAGATGCAGCTGGGTGTCAACTACAACACTGATGCAATGTTTGATTTTGAGAACCGGACAAAGCTGGAGTATTCAGGAAAGGAGGATGAGATTATAAGAAAGGTTGAAGCCGGTGACGTCACCCTGCCGCTTGCCGGAACACTTATTACAGGGAGTTACAGTCTGTTCGGACTAAAGACAGAGATGCAGTTCGGAAAATTAAACGTGACAACCGTCCTGTCGCAGCAGAAGGGGGAATCGTCGGTGATCCAGGTTGAAGGCGGTGCCCAGCTTAGTTCCTTCGAGATAAATGCAGACGAATATGAAGCAAACAGGCACTTTTTCCTTTCACAGTATTTCAGGGATATTTATGATGAGGCTCTCAGGAATCTGCCAATTGTAAGTTCAGGAGTTAATATTGAAAGGATAGAAGTCTGGATAACCAACAAGGCAAACCGTTTTGAGGAAGCCAACAACAGGAATATAGTTGCATTCATGGACCTGGCTGAAAACAGTCAGCATGTATTCAACGATGTTCCGGCCTTCCAGGCTCCCCCGGGAGCTATGATATATCCCGGTAACGGCGCCAATAACATGTATGAACAGCTTACCACTGCCTACGGGCAGATAAGAAATGTCGACCAGGTCACCAATGCCTTTGAACCTCTCTATCCCGGTTTCCAGATAGGACGCGACTTTGAGAAGATAGAGAATGCCAGAAAGCTTAACGACAGGGAGTTCACCCTTAACCGCCAGCTGGGATATATCTCACTTAACACGCCTCTTAACACCGACGAGGTTCTTGCAGTGGCATTTGAGTATACACTGGGCGGACAGGTATTTAAGGTGGGGGAGTTTTCGACTGACGGTATTACGGCACCACAGACTCTCATACTAAAGCTCCTCAAGGGGACAACCCTGAGTCCAAGACTTCCTACCTGGGACCTCATGATGAAAAACATATATTCACTTGGTTCGGGAAGGCTTGTAAGAAAGGATTTTGAGCTTAATGTTCTTTATCAGGATGACAAAACAGGCAATGCTGTTAATTATCTTCCCGGGACAAACCTGGAGGAGGAGATACTCCTTCAGGTGATGGGCCTCGACTATCTTAATTCCCAGCTCGACAGGGAGTCAGACGGTTTCTTTGACTTCATCGAGGATGTAACGGTCAATACTGACAGGGGGAAGATTATATTTCCTGTGGTGGAACCCTTCGGGAGCCATCTGAGAAGCAAGATCCCTGATGCGACAATGGCTTCAAGATATGTCTTTCAGGAACTTTACGATTCAACCCAGACTGTGGCAAGGCAGATTGCTGAAAAGAATAAGTTCAAACTGGCAGGTAGTTATTCCTCTGAATCAGGATCGGAGATAAGGCTTAATGCCACAAGTATCCCCCAGGGTGCAGTAAAAGTTGTTGCCGGCGGAGTGCCCCTTACCGAGAACGTCGATTATACTGTCGACTATAATATGGGTACCGTGAGGATTATAAACCCTG
>JAVEZD010000099.1:0-8407 GCA_034003165.1 Bacteroidales bacterium
CCAACATCTGCTCTGAAAGAGCACCATATGAATAACCCCCGGCACAGCCGGGGGTTAGGATGTGCTTTTGACTATCAGCTCTGAAGGAGCTGGACTAATACCTTATTCCTGCCATGGACATCAACATGAGCAACCCGGAGACTAATAATATTAACACCAGTAAATGTAAAAACCGATCAGAGCACTCTTTGTATTTCATGACGCCCCATCTAAATCTGATTTAGCCATTCTATCCAACTTTTTCTGCAGAAGGCAGGTGCAGATATACGATTAATTCCTAACTTTATAGGATAAACATCGTCTCGCTGTATGTCTCTTAAAATTACCGAATGGGCTGTCGAGGACAGACCCAGGGAAAAGCTGATCCTTAAAGGAACAGCCACCCTAAGTGATGCCGAATTACTGGCAATACTGATCAGTTCGGGAACAAAGAACAGATCTGCCGTTGACCTCGGCCGGGAGTTGCTCTTAAAGGTAAACAACAACCTCAACACTCTCGGTAAACTCTCAATCAAGGACCTTACAAAGATTCATGGTATCGGTCCAGCCAGAGCCGTAGTAATAGCCTCGGCCCTGGAGCTGGGAAGACGACGAAAGCTGGCCGAAGCCGAAGAAGCCTTTAAGATCCGGTCGTCGAAAGATGTTGCCGATATCTTCCAGCCCCTCCTCTCTGACCTTAACCACGAAGAGTTCTGGATTCTCTTCCTTAACAGGGCAAACAAGGTGATCAACAGGATAAAGCTGAGCCAGGGAGGTCTGAGCGGTACCGTGACCGACGTGAGGATGATAATGAAAGATGCCGTCGAATGCCTGGCATCCGGGATAATAGTATGCCATAACCATCCCTCGGGAAACATCAATCCAAGTGAGTCGGATATAAAGATAACCCGTAAGATCCATGAAGCCGGAAACCTCCTTGACATCCAGCTGCTCGATCATCTTATAGTAAGCGGTCTGGATTATTTCAGCTTTGCCGATAACGGATTACTGTAGAGAAGCGGGTGGCTGTCGTCAACACACTCCCTGAGAAGAGTGGATATCCGCTTCCTCAGAACAGGATGAATGGCCCCTGGCGCAATTTCTCCCAGAGGCACCAGTACGAACTTTCTCAGGGCCATCCGTGGATGAGGAACCACAAGGTCTTCTTCATCTATGATCATATTGCCGAACATGAGGATGTCAATGTCGATCGGCCTCGAAGCATAGCCTCCACCCTCCCTCTTTCTTCCCATCAGCGCTTCGGTAAGAAGAAGCTGTTCAAGAAGCGCCCGGGGTGACAGTACTGTGTCGATTCTTACAGCCATATTGAGGAAGTCGTCGCCCGATTCAAATCCCCACGGAAGAGTCTCATATACTGATGACATATTCCTTATCGGACCTGCTACGGATGCGATCCTTGTCAGAGCTTCCTCCAGGTTCCTTTCCCTGTTTCCCATGTTGGTACCAAGACCAAGAAATACCTTATACATCATCCTTGTTTTCTTTGCTAAAAGTACAAAATAGACAGCTGACCCGGACTGTTAGCATTGTTTTTTATATATTTAGCCCTCATTTCATTAAATGTTACCAACATGAAAGATTTCCTCAAATACACCCTTGCCACCATAACAGGAATCATCCTTGTGACAATACTTTTTTTCATACTCATGATCGGGAGTCTGAGTGTGATGGTTGCCTCAGGCAGCAAGCCAGTCAGTGTAAATGAAAATTCAGTTCTGGTCCTAAAGGCAGGAATGCAGATCCCCGACAGGGGGGACCAGAATCCGTTGTCGGGCCTTGATCCGCTTAGCATGACTTTATCTCCGGCTACCGGACTTAATGATATTCTTAAGAACATTGAAAAAGCTGCTTCGGACCCAAAGATAAAAGGTATCCTTATTGAGAATGGTATCCTTGCACCCGGCTGGGGCACCACCGAAGAGATCAGAAATGCCCTTCTTAAATTCCGCGAATCGGGTAAATTCGTCATTGCCTGGGCCGACTATGTTATGCTCCAGGAAGGATATTACCTTTCAACAGCAGCTGAAAAAATCTACATTAATCCCGGCACCATGATGGATTTCAAGGGATTAAGCGGAGAAATAATGTTCTACAAAAAAGCTCTCGACAATGTGGGTGTCGACGTCCAGGTGATTCGTCACGGCAGGTTCAAGGGAGCCGTCGAACCCTTTCTTCTCGATGACCTGAGTCCCGAAAATGAAGAACAGATAAAAGACTATGTCGGCTCTATATGGCAGCATGTTATAGCTAATATTTCACTGGCCCGTAACATCGGGGAGACAGAGCTTAACACCATGGCCGATAACCTTGTTGCCTATGTCGCACAGGGAGCCCTTGACAACGGACTTGTCGACGGACTTCTTTACAGGGATCAGCTTGAAGATACTCTTAAGGTACTCTCAGGTGTCGAAAGCAGCAGGAAGCTCAGCCTTGTTTCGATGTCGAAATATTCAAGGGTACCTGAATCAGTGAAAAAGGCTTCGGGCAAGGGCAGGATAGCTGTGATATTTGCTGAAGGGAACATTGTAACGGGCAAGGGAGGAAGTTATAACATTGGTGGCAATCATTACGCTGAGGTGATAAGGAAGGAAAGACTTGACTCGAACGTAAAAGCCATTGTTCTGAGGGTTAATTCACCCGGGGGTAATGCCATTGCCTCCGACGTGATATGGAGGGAGCTGGAGCTGGCAGCCGCCGAAAAACCCCTTGTGATTTCTATGGGCAACTATGCCGCTTCAGGAGGATACTTCATAGCGGCTCCGGCAACAAGGATATACTCGAACCCGACCACCATAACAGGATCTATCGGGGTGTTCGGTCTGATTCCCAATGCATCAACCCTTCTCAACCAGAAGCTCGGGATTAACACAGCTACGGTTAAGACAAACGCCAGCTCTGACTTCCCCTCTGTAATAAGGTCGTTGAGTTCAAAGGAAAAAGAAGTTATGCAGATGAGTATCGAACATGTATACAGCGACTTTGTGTCAAAAGTCGCCTCCGGAAGAAATATGTCTCCCCAGGCTGTCGACAGCATTGGAGAAGGCAGGGTATACAGCGGAACCAGGGGTTTGCAGATAGGCCTTGTGGATGAAATCGGCGGCCTTACTGAAGCCATTAAAGGGGCAGCGGAACTGGCAGATCTGGAATCATATACTGTCAGGGAACTGCCTGTGCCGGTTGACCCCTATACCCAGCTGCTTTCACAACTCACCGGGGAAATTAAGATGAAGATCCTGCAGAAGGAATTTGGTACAACTGCCAGAATCATAAAGGAACTTACCGAAATACAAAGCCTGACAGGTATACAGGCAAGATTGCCCTATTTCATCGATATAAGGTAGAGCAAAATGTCAAGGAAAAGGAACATACTTCTCTACCCTTTCTCCCTTGTGTACGGAGCCATTACTGCAATACGCAACTTTCTGTACGACACCGAAGTACTTACTTCGCATGAATTCAGTATTCCTGTAATATGCATAGGTAACATAACTGCCGGAGGAACCGGAAAAACTCCACATGCCGAGTACCTGATACGTCTGCTGGGAAAGGATTTCAAAACAGCTTTTCTCAGCCGCGGGTACCTGAGAAAATCACGGGGCTTCATAACAGCTGCTCCTGATGCAGGAGTTAAAGACATTGGTGACGAGCCCCTTCAGATACGCAGGAAATTTCCTGAAATAACCGTAGCCGTTGACTCCGACAGGGTAAGGGGCGTCAAAACCATTCTTGCAGAATTCCCCGACACCGAGGTCATCATTCTGGATGACGGCTTCCAGCACCGCAGTATTACCCCGGGCCTGTCGATCCTGCTTACCGATCATCAGAGACTCATGATAAGTGATCATCTGCTGCCATACGGGAACCTGAGGGAAAGCCTGAAGAACATAAGAAGGGCCGATATTATTGTTGTTACCAAATCTCCTTCAGATATCTCACCTATGGATATGAGGATAATAAGAAAGAATATTGGTAAGGCACCCTATCAGGAACTCTTTTTTACCAGCCTGGGCTACGGATCGCCGGTCCCAATCTTCAGCGAAACGCCGCCCTGGGAATCCGTTTCCACAGAAAATGAGAAAAACATCAATGTCCTCCTTGTTACAGGGATCGCCAACCCCGATCCTCTTAAAGATTACCTTACGGCCTCCTTCGGAGAAGTAGTCCATCTGAGCTTCCGCGACCATCACGACTTCTCAGCAACCGATATTGAAAAAGTCACTGCCGCCTTTACCGCTATGAAAGGTCAGGATAAAGTGATAATCACAACCGAGAAAGACGCACAGAGATTGGGAGAAATTGCTAATATTGCACAACCTGTAAAAGCTTCGGCTTACTTCATTCCCCTTACTGTAGTTTTCAGAGAGGAGGAAAAAAAGATATTTGACAACCTGATATTAAATTATGTTAGAAAAAATAAACGAAACAACAGGGTTTCTGAGATCCAGGGGCTTCATCGATCCTGAGGCAGGAATCGTTCTGGGCACCGGTTTGGGAGGACTGACCGCCCGTATAGAGAACACAATCGAAATTGACTACAGCGAAATACCAAACTTCCCTGTTTCGACCGTTGAGGGACATGCAGGCAAACTTATCTACGGTGATTTCGGAGGGAGAAAGGTTGTTGCCATGAAGGGCAGGTTCCATCATTATGAAGGCTACACTGCACAGCAGATTGCCCTCCCAATAAGGGTTCTCAGACACCTCGGTATCAGGTGCCTCTTCCTGTCAAATGCAGCCGGCGGAGTAAACCCTTCATTCAGCATAGGTGATATAATGATAATCACCGACCATATCAACCTTATGCCCAACCCCCTGCTCGGACCCAATGATGAGCGGATAGGACCACGGTTCCCCGATATGGGAGAAGCCTACGACAGGTACCTTATAAAAAAGGCTGCACTGATAGCCGAGGCAAACAACATTATGGTACGTAAAGGCGTCTATCTTGCCACTACCGGACCCACCTTTGAAACTCCTGCTGAATACAGGTATTTCAGGATCATAGGCGCTGATGCAGTAGGAATGTCAACAGCTCTTGAGGTGATAGTAGCCCGTCATATGAACCTGCCATGCTTTGCCGTGAGTATCATTACCGACCTGGGTGTCGAAGGCAAGATCGAATACACAACTCACGAGTCAGTTCAGAAAGAGGCCGAAAAAGCCGAGTCGAAGATGACCACTATAATGACAGAGATGATATCTACTCTGTAGATCACAGCTGTCATCCTGACTTATCGTATTACGGCACAGGCCTTTTTAACCTTAATGCTTTTCCCCTGTTCATTAAAGACAGTGATAAACAGTACATAGATCCCTGTATTAACGAGACTTCCGCCACCAGAGGTTGCATCCCATACAAGGGTGGCTTCCTGGCCGGTATAGAGGTTCTCAGCAACCCTCTTTACAAAAGAGCCGGTCTCATCAAAAACCTCCATCGATACTACATTTCCCGTACCTGCAAGCCTGAGGCTCACCTGTACATCATCCTCAAATCCGTCATTGTCGGGGGTGATTCTGGTTGAAGAGATATTTACTTCATCCGTAAGGACGGGCTCCATAACCGCCATTGAGTTCTCAGCCCCAGGGGTTCCCCATCCTGCATCCTCTGAAGCCGAATGCCATTGTGCCGAAGCAGGGAACACGGCCGTGCCGGCAACCCTCTCGAGCGATATGCCCTCGTTGCCCGAAAGCAAGGGATAGTGCATATCATCCGAATACACTACATCATCAATTATTTCAAGCTGCCTGCTGAGGAGGATAAGATGTCCCCCGGCATCGGGCAGCGATGGCATTGATGACACCTCATGAATATACTGCTCCTCTGATGAAGTATACCTCAGAAGCACCTTGTCCCTGTCTTCCGTTATAACAAAACACGACCCCGGGACAACAGGATAAGGTTCGTGGTAAAACGCGATAGCTGAGGATGTGTCGCCTGTAGCATCATTGACAGTTGCCAGCAGAATCTGCGATGCATCCAGTATCTTTTCAGATACGTTGAGCAACTCGATATAATCAGGATCGCCCGGAAGCGGATTGAAAAGGATCTCGTTTATTATGACATCACCTTCCAGTGCCCGTTCCGGAAGGCCGGTTAAAAACGAATTCCTGAGCATCGGATTTCCTGAGAAATCCTTTATCCCATCACCGGCAGTAAGGTTAACAACCCTGCCATACTGAAGAGGATCTCCGGTTTTAACTTCAAATAGTGTAAGCATGGGGTCTGCCTGGAGGACCGGATTGACATTCTTCCCATCGAGTAGTATGTTTCCGCTAAGAAGATCCGGATCAGCTATAGTCTCGGAAAACCTTACAAAGATGGTAACGGAGTCGGAAGGGCAGGCATTAACGATCCCCTGAAACATCAGATCGGGCAGTGATCGTTCAACTGAATTGCGTGAACCCGGTGTTCCGCCTTTGTGTGATGAAGAGGCTCTCCAGTTACCATCGGTATTGAAAGGATGATCTTTATCTATCATCTCAAGCGACCATCCTCCCCCTTCCTTAAGATCATTATTGTACCATGATGGTCTGTAGCCCACACCATGGATCATGTTGCCCTCATCATCGCATAAATACAGAAGTCTTCCGCCATCAGTCAGGGCAGGAAAAGACCTCAGTCCTGCCACTTTTCCAAAAGGCCTGAAGATGGCAGTATCGCTTATGGCGCATACAATAATGTATTGCCCAGCTCCTATGCTTATGTCACCGAAAACGGCACCCTGACTGTCAGTTCTGAGTGTCCAGCCTGAAAGATCAACTGATGTTGCACTTCTATTGCAGATCTCAATATACTCCTCTTCGGGCAGCATCACTGACGGAGAAGGATCGGCCATCACTTCAGTTATAATCACTTCACCCCGCATTGGAGGTATTAGAAACTGCCCATGTACTGGCGCTTCAGTTTGTCGCCTGTGAAAGGGAAGAGTGGTTTGGGGATTATCTTTCCCCGTGCCTGATTCCCGATGAATCTCCCGGGAATTAATGTACCTGTCAGGATAAGAAACCCTTTTTGACAATACAGATGTTCCGAATCCCGAAACGTTACGGTCTGTTGCATGCAAAAGCAGCAACAGGACCACTAAAATAACTTTCTTCATGCAGCGTGACGAATAGAAAAAAACGTTACTTTTGTCCGTTTTGAACTTAAGCATAAATATAAGTAATTACTTTTATTCTAACAATTTAAATTATGAAGACAGCTGTTGTTGGCGCTACCGGGATGGTAGGCCAGACTATGATCAAAGTTCTGGAAGAGAGAAATTTTCCTGTGACTGAGTTTATTCCCGTAGCCTCGGAACGTTCCGTTGGCAAGGAAATAATATTCAGGGGGAAAGCTGTTAAGGTTGTGAGCCTGACGGATGCAGTAAAGGCCAAACCTGTATTTGCAATATTCTCGGCAGGAGCAACAACGTCTAAGGAATGGGCCCCGAAGTTTGCTGAAAACGGGACAATTGTTATTGACAACTCATCGGCATGGAGGATGTATGACCATGTGCCCCTTGTTGTTCCTGAGATTAACAGTCATGTTATTAAAAAAGGCGACAGGATTATAGCCAATCCCAACTGTTCAACAATTCAGATGGTAATGGCCCTTGCGCCGCTTCACAGAAAATACGGGATAAAACGTATTGTAGCTGCTACTTACCAGTCAGTGACCGGTACCGGAGTGAAAGCCGTTAAACAGATGGAAAATGAAAGGCAGGGCATTAAGGGTGAAATGGCTTATCCCTACCCTATCGATATGAACTGCTTCCCTCATGGTGGTTCATTCCAGGAAGATGGTTACACCACCGAAGAGCAGAAGCTGCTTGATGAGACACGCAAGATCCTTGAGGACAATACCATCCAGGTGACAGCCACTGTTGTAAGGATCCCTGTTGTCGGAGGCCATTCGGAAGCTGTTAACATAGAGTTTGACAATGAATACGATATCGAAGAGGTAAAAAGACTGATCAGTGAATTTCCCGGTGTTGTCATATACGACAATCCTTCGGAGAATATCTACCCCATGCCCCTTATGGCTCATAACCGTGATGAGGTATTTGTTGGCAGGATAAGGAGGGATCATTCGCGCGAAAAATGTCTCAACCTATGGATTGTCTCTGATAATATCCGTAAGGGTGCTGCCACAAATGCTGTACAGATAGCTGAGTACATGGCAGCCAACGGCCTTTACTAATAACCTGACTCTCCCTGTCATCGTGCCCTGCAATCACCGGCCGTCTTGATACTGACCCGATGAATGCCCGGTAGCCCGGTGGCAGGGAGAGTTCTTCTATTCCTCCCCCGTTTCAAACAGAAAACTGTTGTAGGGATATCTTGTTATGTGTATCTTCTTTACTTCCTCATACAGTATTTCCTTAAGCTGAGGGATATTCTCACCTGACCTCGCCGAGATAAAGAC
>JAVEZD010000100.1:0-8256 GCA_034003165.1 Bacteroidales bacterium
GTGGGGGCGGGACAAAGCTGGTCGGAGGATTTTGTGGCTTCGATACCGGGACCAGGTGACGGGGGCACTCTGGGATCGCTGTTCAGTGATCCGCTGTTTGCCGGCAGGCTTAAGGCCAAGAGTGGCAGCATGACCAGGGTCAGAAACTACGCAGGTTATATCACGACCTTATCGGGACGCAGGCTTGCGTTCTGCATACTAATAAATAATTTCACGGGGCAGGGCAGTGTCATAGCAACACATTGCGAGGCCATCCTGAAAGAGACTGTAGGCGGGATGTGAATACCGTTAAAAAAGTCCGGGGTGACCGGCGTCAGACGTCTATCCTTGCATATTTGGCATGACGTTCGATAAACTCACGGCGGGGAGGCACCTCATCGCCCATCAGCATAGAGAAGATATGATCAGCTTCTGCGGCGCTTTCGATGGTAACCAGCCTGAGAGTTCTTGTATCGGGGTTCATGGTTGTCTGCCACAGCTGTTCTGCATTCATCTCACCAAGACCCTTATAACGCTGTATGCCAACAGCTGATTCCTTGCCCTGGCCCATCTCGGCTACTGCCAGTTCCCTTTCTTCTTCTGACCAGCAATAGCGTTCGTTTTTCCCCTTCTTGATGAGATACAGAGGAGGAGTAGCTATATAAAGGTGACCATTCCTTATAAGATCCTGCATATGCCTGAAGAAGAATGTCATTATAAGTGTTGTGATATGTGAACCATCGACGTCGGCATCGGTCATGATTATTATCTTGTGATATCTCAGTCCCGACAGGTTAAGTGCCTTACTGTCCTCTTCTGTACCTATATGGACTCCGAGGGCAGTGAATATGTTCTTTATCTCTTCGCTCTCGTATATCCTGTGGAGCATTGCTTTCTCGACGTTAAGGATCTTACCGCGCAGAGGCAGGATGGCCTGAAACTTACGGTCACGTCCCTGTTTAGCCGTACCTCCTGCCGAGTCACCCTCGACGAGATATATCTCGCAGTTGGCAGGGTCACGGTCGGCGCAGTCGGCCAGTTTACCAGGGAGTCCCGACCCCGAAAACTCATTCTTGCGCTGTACGAGCTCTCGTGCTTTTCTTGCGGCGTGGCGGGCGGTGGCAGCCAGTATGACCTTCTGGACTATGGATCTGGCATCTTTGGGATTTTCCTCGAGGTAGTTGGTAAGCATGGCGCTCACGGCCTGATCGACGGCACCCATGACTTCCGAGTTGCCCAGCTTGGTTTTTGTCTGGCCCTCGAACTGTGGTTCTGCCACTTTCACTGAGATGACGGCTGTAAGACCTTCGCGGAAGTCATCACCGCTTATGTCGAACTTAAGTTTTGAAGTGGCTCCTGAGTCCTCCGCGTATTTCTTAAGTGTACGTGTAAGTCCCCTTCTGAAGCCGGCAAGGTGGGTACCACCTTCTATGGTGTTTATATTGTTTACATATGAATGGACATTCTCAGTGAAGGAACTGTTGTACTGGAGGGCTATCTCCACCGGTATATCGGTCTTGTCGAAGGATATATGAATAGGGGTATCTATGATACGTTCCCTGTTTCCGTCGAGGTATTCGACGAACTCCTTCAGGCCCTCCTCTGAGATAAACTCTTCGTAGCGGGCTTTGCCTCCGTTGCCGTTCTCCACCAGTTCCCTCTCGTCCTTGATTGTAAGGAGAAGTCCCCTGTTAAGGAAGGCCAGTTCCCTGAGCCTTGCCGAGAGGATCTCAAAGTTGAAGTCTGTGGTCTGGAAGATGCTGGCATCGGGTTTGAAAGTGATTTTTGTACCCGAGGTATTTGTTGTACCTATCACTTCGATGCTGGCCTCAGGTTTTCCCTTGTGAAACACCTGGCGGAAGATCTTACCTTCGCGCGAGACCTCGGCGATGAGTGTGTCGGAGAGTGCGTTGACGCAGGATACTCCCACACCATGAAGTCCGCCCGACACCTTATACGAACCCTTGTCAAACTTACCACCGGCATGGAGTACAGTGAGTACCACTTCCAGGGCTGATTTCTGTTCCTTCTCATGGAAGCCCGTGGGGATACCTCTTCCGTCGTCGTTTACTGACAGGGTACCGTCCTCATGGATCACAACATCAATCCTTGTACAGTATCCTGCAAGGGCTTCGTCGATAGAGTTATCGACAACTTCATAAACAAGATGGTGAAGGCCTTTAACACCAATATCACCTATGTACATTGCAGGTCTCTTTCTTACAGCTTCAAGTCCTTCAAGCACCTGAATACTCCCTGCAGAGTATTCCGTCTCCTGCAATTTTCTTTCCTGATCAGTCATTTTTCCTTTACTATTACGTTACAGCTGTTACAACAGGCCATACTACAGGCATCTTTACAGAATTCAGAGATAAAGTTTCAGGCTTCAGGCATTAAAAAAAATGCGATTGGAGGCACTTGTCCGAAGGGTTTCCCCACCCCTCTTCAGATCTAATTTCCCGCTTGCCAGACCTTATTATAAACAACTGATTTTATGATTTTTAATTACAGCCACAAAGTTAATGATTTCATACCCTTTTTTAGTTAAAATAGGTTAAAAGAAATCCACAATTTCTTAAAGAAATTAACAATCCTAAGTTTTAAAACATTTTTCAGAGGCTATATGTAAAACCAGCCATAACGAGGAACCTTTGTGAGGGGTAAAAGGCCCATTCGTTATATCTGCGAAGTGATATATTATTAATCTTAGCCCAGAAGGAAAGGATCTTTGTATATCTGTATTCGGCTCCCAGGTTAAGGTTGCCGTGAACAGGCGCCTCGATGGTCGTAGGAGTCAGGGTCTCCCATCCTGTGGGACTTTCCATCACTCCGAATTTCCTTTTCCCGAGAAGGGTCAGTCCGGCCCCAGCAATAATCTTATCCCTGAGGTTGTAACGGAGCTCCAGCTTCCCGTCCCACGAGGGTTTGTTCCATGGGAACAGGTTACCTGTCATGGTATACTTATAGTATCCTGCGGAGGTGTTGAAGCTTAGTCTTTCCGTTATCTCTCCTCCCATTTCGGCATGGAGGGTAAGCAGGTCGACGTCGTCGGGTGCGGGCATGAAGAAGTTACCGCGCTGAATGACAGAAGCGGTGTCGGGATGTACCACATTTTCAAAGAAGAGCATGTTGTTTATAATGGAATATGATCCTGAGATAAGCCAGGTCCCTCCAATCCCGCTGTTACCCTTTAGTCCCGCCGATACCACAAGGCTATGGCTTGTGTTGGGCATCTTGAACAGGGAGCCGTCGGGCACAACGAAGGGGTTCATGGCAGCTACTGTAAGAGGATCGTTTACTTCGAGCTTTCCGTTAAGGGCTGTGAAGAACCTGAGGTATTCAGGCACTATGCTGAAGCCGAAGCTCACGTCGGGATACAGATGCAGTTTTGCAGAAGACACGAGGTCTCTTTCGAGGGCAATGGTGGCTCCCAGGTTGAAGTTCCACTGGTCGGTGCTTTTCTTTATGAAGGGTGAAGCCGAGAAGACGTATCTGGATTTCTGTTTCACCGTGTCGGTGAAGCTATAGTTGTCGAACGAGACCTCTGCCCCGGCATAGAAGCCCTCGAAGAGGCGTGCCATGGAGCCGCCGAGAGCCAGGTGGCCCTGGGAAAAGCGGTCATCGCCCGGCACCGTGTTTATAAGGTGATCGTAGCCTGCGCTGAAGTCGTATGAGAACTCGGCAGAGTCGAGGTTAAGTGAGGCGAACGACAGCTCTCCCCCAAAGTCGAGAAGGCCCAGCCGTACAGAGTCTTTATCAGCCATATAGCCGCTTATGGCAGGGTCGTAGCCATAGGCATACCTGGTTTTCTGAATAAGGTCGAGGGAGCCGGCCAGATAGTTCTTCCTGAAGAACTTCTTACCGTAAAGTGAAGCATCGTTATCCATATATCCGGCGTAAACCTTTTCGAGGTTTTCGAGGACAAGCTTACCACCTGAGGAGTAGTGTCGTCCGTAGAAGCCAATGGCTCCTTTTTTTGATCTCTCATTGCTTATGCTTATCTCAGCCAAAGGTGTCACGTACGAACCGAAGCCCGCGTTGATATAGCTCTTGTACAGTTTGGTCAGGGGATCGGGGTGCAGAGTAGCCGCCTTCAGAGGGGTTATGCTGTAGTCGGGAGAGAAGGCAGTGGTGTTTATCTCATAGGTGAAGTCGGGGGTAAAAGTCACCGTGTCGTCTATCAGGGGCAGAAAACTTTTCTTTTCGACTTCCTGGAGGGATGGTTTATAAGGATTATACAGTGTTATCTCCCTTTTAAGCTGAGCTCCCTGCTGATCCTGCTGCGAGAGAGCCGGAAGGAAGGTAAGGCAGGCTAATCCCAGAAAAACAAAATATCGTTTCATCCGTATATAGTTTTTATTTTTATGGTCTGATGAAACCCATATGTCCGGCACCTCCTGACATACATAAGGTGTCTGCATCACTTACGGGCTTCATCATCTCTTTTCATTATTCTCAATCACATAATATATCATCAATTACCGGAGGGGGGTGTTGCTGTGCCGCTCTTTTCCATAGCATCGATAGCAGCCAGTTTCTCCCTGACCTCATCGAGGATCCCGTCGTCGGTGACCGTATAGTATTCCCTGAGGCTCCGGAGTGTTGCCCCGGCCTGGAGTATGTCGCCTTTTTCCACGGCTATGTCTGAGAGCAGCAGGAACATGCGGGCCATCCAGAACTGGTGAGGGGTGTTCTGGGTTATGAACTCATTCACCACCTTCTCGGATTCTGCCGGCTGGTTCTTTTTAAAGAGCAGCTCGGCGACCATATATTTTGATTCGGCGCCCTCGGCGCTGGTTATCTCTGTTGCCACCTTTCTGAAACCGGCAAGGGCCTCATCGAACTCATTAAGGCTGTAGTGAGCCCGGGCTTTCATGAAGAGGGCTTCGCGGTTCAGTTCGTCGGGCATGCCGGCAGCTGCAGCTATTTTATCAGATACCCTTATGGTCCTGGCGGCATCGCCGAGCTCGTAGGCTGACCTGAGCTGGCCCGTCAGAGAGGTTGTCAGCATGCCTGCTGTGGCGGCTATGGTCTCAAGTCTCTCGTAGTAGCGGAAGGCGGTCGCAAAGTCCTCGTCATCAAACATTATCCCGGCGGCGGCGGCCAGCGACTGTTCCATAAAGGGGTTGCTGGGAACAGCGATGACATCCTGGTACAGTGTGAGGGCCTGGGCATTATCGCCTGAGGACCTGAGGCATTCGGCAAGGTAATAGCGGGCATTGAGGCTGAAGCTTCCTTCAGAGAACTCTTTAAGGTAGTTACGGAAGACTTCCTTTGCCCTGTCGCAGTTGCCCTCTATATAGAGGTTCTCACCCGACATATAGAGCAGGGAATCCCTTTCAGAGCGCGACACATCGCCATAGTCGCCGAGTGTCTTTGCATAGGCAAAATAGGTCTCGACATCGTTCATATCAACATACACGTTCTTCAGCCCCGTAAGTGCATAGCGTGCCTCCGGTGTGGTCCTGAAGTTTTCAATTACCTTTTTATACTGTTCAATGGCTTTGTTGTTCTCTCCAAGGTTATAGTAAAGAAGTCCCAGCTGCACTATGCTCCTGGGCACGTAGGGGCTCGACGGGTAGGTGTTTATCACCGTGTTGAAGTCGGCTTCGCCGGCTCTTGTGTTCTCCATCACTATATAGGCCCTGCCTCTCTCGAAGATGGCGTTGGGCACCAGTGATGATGAACGGTATGAAGATATAAGGGATGAAAGCACATCGACCTTCCCTTTATGGTCATTCATCAGTCCCATGGCAAAAGCTTTCTGGAACATGGCATAGTCGATGTCGGACCTGCCGCTGCCTGTCACCTTGTCGTAGTATGAGATAGCCATGGGGTAGTTGGTGGTTATGAAATAGCAGTCGGCTATCCTGCACCTGGTATCGTCGAGGAGCTCGCTGTTGTTTGCAGCACCAGCCGTCTCGAAGGCTTTGAAATGGTCGAGGGCAGGCTGGTATTCCTTAAGGTTGAACCAGGTATAGGCCAGGTTGTATCTGATAAGCCTGTGTTCTTCGAGTGATGAGGCTCCGGGGATACCCATGAACTCCTGGTAGTCGTTGCGGGCCGCCTCATACCGGCCAAGGCGGTATGCTGCCTCAGCCCTCCAGTAGAGAGCTCTTGCACGTATATCCCTGTTATACCTCTCGTACATGAGTGAGCGGTCGAACATAGCCAGGGCGGCTTCGAGTTCCATATTATTAAGCAGCTCCAGTCCGCGGAAGAAGGTGACCCTCTGGTAGGCTTCCTCGAGCCTGCTGTCTTTGTTCTGTATCTTGTCGAGTGAAGCCAGGGCTGCCTTGAAGTTCTTTATCTGCATAAAGGTGGCCACCAGGTAGTTGTATGCTTCCTCTATCCTGTCCGACCCCGGATACCTGTCAATATAGGTTCTGAAAGCCTCAATGGCTTCCCCGAAGGGTGAGTAGGAAGTCTCATAGGTAAGCCGTGCATAGTTGAACAGTGACTCTTCGGCTATTTTGTCATCGAAGGTGAGTCTGGAGGCTTCGCCGAAGGCAAAGCGGGCACGTTCCTTATCGCCTTTCTGTATATAGCAGTCGCCCAGTATATGCCATATGTTCTGGCTTATAAGGTCGTTCCGTGCTCCCACGGCCAGGAAGACCTGAATGGCCTTGTCTATGTCTCCTGTCTTGTAGTAGCTGTATCCAAGCTGATACCGGTCCTCGCGCCCTGCTGTCCTTACCTTCGAGGTATAGTTCTCGAGGTGGGGTACTGCTTCGGCATACCTTCCCTTGTTATAGTAAGCATCACCGATGAAGCGGTGAAGCTCGGCAGCCCTGTCGGCGGGTGCCGACTCAAGGAGTCCTGGCCCCATGGCAAGTATCTGGTCGTAGTCTTTCTTAAGGTAGAGTATCTGGACTATATAGAAAGGCACTACGGGGCCGAAGGTAAGATCGTTCTGAAGCCTTTTGAAGCCTTCGAGAGCCGTATCGTACATCTTGTCTTCGTAGGCTATCTGGGCCGAATAGTATATTGCAGGTGGTGTGTAGGGGGTGTCGACATCCTTAATGCCGTCGAACATAAGGAGGGCCTTCTGTTTGTCGCCGCGCATATAAAGCGAATGACCATAGCGGAAGAAGTACTGTGCCTGTTTGTCATCGCCCAGCATGAATCTGTCAACATCGGCATACCAGGTCACCGCCTTCCTGTAGTTCCTGTTCTGGTAGAAATAATCAGCAAGATCTATCTTACCGGTGTTCTTATGAGGACTCTCGGGATGGGTTGCCATGAACATCACCATCCTGTATTCGCCATCAGGGTTAAAAAGCCTGAGGGCAGACAGGGCGGCATAGTATTCAGCGTCATCCAGAAGGGTGGTATTCGACTCTCCGGCATCCCTGAGGAAGTTATCGAAGAGCCTTATGGCTGCAGGATACTTCTCCTTGTTAAACAACTCCATAGCCTGGTAGAAGGCAGAAGCCCTGCCATGATCTGAAAAAGAGACCTGGGCAGGCAGCTTCAGACCGGCGGCAAGGAGGGGAAAAAGTATTAAAATCAGTTTAAATCTGTTCATAACTTGATTTTTTCATCGCACAAACAAAAAAGAACATATTACAGGATAGTCTTGAAATAAGCTCGCAACAAGCTTATAATAAGCTACATATAACAGTTTTTGCCAATTTCACGGCAAGCGTAAAATTACAATTATTAAACGCCGGGGGCGGGCCTTTATTACTGATTTTATTAACATACAAAGGTTATTTATCAATTCTTTGCTATTTTGCGGGTAAAAAGCCTGAAAATGGAAGAGATTCTTCCCCTTGATGTTATCATAAAGCTGACTGACTGCAACATATGGCAGCAGGATCACCTTGTACTGACAAATGTTAACCTTAGTGTCAGCAAGGGTGAGTTTGTCTATCTTGTTGGCAGGGTAGGCAGCGGAAAAAGCAGTCTCATAAAGACTCTTAATGCCCAGTTACCCTTAAAGGATGGCAGCGGTGTTGTTGCCGGCTTCAACCTGGCTTCGCTCAGGCCAAAAGAGGTTCCCATGCTCCGCAGGAAGCTGGGTATTGTCTTTCAGGACTTCCAGCTGCTTATTGACAGGCCTGTCAGGGAGAACCTTGAGTTTGTCCTGAGAGCCACGGGCTGGAAGGACAGGAATGAGATAACAGCCAGGATAGATGATGTTCTTGGCAAGGTAGGGCTCGAGCTAAAGGGCTACAAGATGCCCCATCAGCTTTCGGGTGGCGAGCAGCAGCGTGTTGTCATAGGCAGGGCTCTTCTGAACGATCCCGATATCATCCTTGCTGATGAGCCTAC
>JAVEZD010000101.1:0-8240 GCA_034003165.1 Bacteroidales bacterium
TGAGAGTACCTTCGTTGGCAACAATATCGAACCAGGCTGCCGAATACACGTATCCAAGTCCCAGAAGGATAATATCCCCATTCGCGGAACGCGAACCTGTAGTTGTGATGCTTATATCACCTCCTGACGATCCATGATAAAAGGCACCAAAAGCAATATCCTGGGTTGTGGTGACTGTTATGGGCCTTGGCGGATCGGGCTGTGCCGACAGAGTGACACAACCCAGCAGCATTATCAGTGCAGTGATCAGTCTGATGAGATTGCCCGAGGGCCTCCTTCCCCTGTTTGTCCGCTTATTCATCCTGTTGTTATGTAAAGTTTCAGGGTCTTCCTTACCTTGCCTGTGCTAAAGGCAATGATGTAAATACCTTTGGTAAGGTGAACGTCAATCTCATAATGCCCTGTTTCGTAAATATCCTCTATGAAAACAGTCTGGCCGTTAAGATTTATTATCTCCAGTCTGCCCCTGTCACCGTTAAGTCTCATCACCTCTGCCATAACAACCCCCCTGGATGTATAAGCACTGAACCATGATTCTTCAGATAAGGGATCATCAATACCTGTGGCCAGGTTTTTAAGATTAAGGAAGAAACGTCCTGAGTGATCTCCCGTACCAAGATCAACACTGTAACTTCTTCCTCCTCCAAGCTGTGTGGTAGTACCTGCCTGGACATCAGTAAGGTAAATTCCCTCGCGTGCCAGTATCCCTTCTTCGTGGGTCAGGCTGAAAGTCACATTTCCGCTACGGCTGGTTTTGATTCCCACAGGTATCGTATAGTCACTGGAAGGCATATCAGGCAAAGCGTTGATAGAGAGTCTCTTCTGTCCTGCCACTGTCCAGAGGTTAAGCACCTGCAGGTCAGTATTAAGAATTTTAAGTGCATCCAGGTCTTTGTCAAAGTCTTCAGTTGCCTTCGCATCGAGGTAGATGGCAAGAACATCGGAAGTGAGCGAATTATCCCCTAAGGTGGCACCAAGTCTTATGAGCGGTGCCGGACCTTTGTTTTCCGACTTCATATATAATGGTGAGAGGGAGTTGACCCTTGCCCTGTTGTCTATTGAGATGGTTCCGGTCACAGGATATGATCCGGCCGAAACCTTAACGAAAAAGCCCTGCATAGATGATATAACTGACGATGCGTTCCCGTCGCTTGAGATGCCATTGACATATGAACTGTAAGTTCCTCCGTACTGGTCGCTTGCACTGGCCCTGAAGAAATAGATGGCGTCATCTAGAGCGCTTCTGTTCCAACCTTCAGCTGCATCCCAGTCAATAGGGGAAGGATAAGGGTTCCCGATGAGGTTAAAGCCGTCGGTATAGGTACGGTTGTGATTATATAGTGTTATTGATAACGGGCCGTTGTTAACTATTCCGGAGATATCGATCGTTTTAGGGGCCGTTACCGATCCTGTGTTGACTGTATAACCATTCACCGGAAGCAGGATGTTGGCCGGAGATGTATAGCTGACCCATCCTGAAGAAGTCCTGTCCTCATCAAACCTGTAGATTGAAGGGAAGGATGATGCAAGGTTTATGTCGTCGGCAAGCTCTGATACGGTTGAGCCGGTAAACGGAGAGCTTATGTACCTGTACCCGAATCCGGAAGGAAGATAACGCTGCATGGTTACAGTGCCGCTTACTTCTCCGGTCGCCTGACCATTTATAACTGCGGTAGACGCAGCTGATGATGCAAGTGTCAGGAAGCCGTCGGAATGAAGAGTGCCGGCACTGACGCTAACCATGCCTGTTACATTCAGTTCTCCAAGCAGTGAAACGCCGGAGCTGTTATTGGCAATGATGTTTCCTATATAGTTTGTAGTGAAGGTATTGGCAGGAACCTGCTGAAGCAGGGAACCGCAGAACTCAACAGTACCAGCTGTCGCATCAAAAGCCCCCTCAGATGAAATTGATCCGGCAATCCTGAGTGTATTTCCCGAAAGTACAAGTGAGGATCCGGGGGCAATGATAAGATTATTGACCTCTCCGGCCAGACCGGAGCTTAGCTGTGGTTTAACAGCCACATCGGGTATTGTTACATTATGTATAAGGCCTGGGACTGCTCCGCACGACCAGTTGGCAGGGTTGTTCCAGTCGTTGTCTGCAGAACCGGTCCAGGTCTGATCACTGGTGACAGTCACATTTGCCAGGTCGGTGAGCATCACTCCGCAGCCATACTCATTTGATGCCCATATGTTGTATACCTCTGAAGTCGATGTTACTACAGTGATTGCCACATCACCTCCTCCCATACTGCTTACGGGAGGTCCTACTGGACTGTTGTCGGTGTTGAGGCGGAGCTGATATGTGATACCTGCCGGAGCTCCGTAAATTATTATCTGGACGGGAGAATTAAGGCAGGCCACAGGGTCAGATACCGTATTGTCAGATGGAGGAACCGGGTTCACAGTTACGGGCAGGGTTTCGGTGACAGCCACCGATCCTGTCTCGGTGACACTCACACTCATGTCGCCTGTAAGGTTCCATGTAACAGTGATACTGTTGCCGTCAGGACCAGTGACAAAACTACCTCCGGTAACTGACCATGAATAAGTGTGACCACTGACAAGAGGTGTCGAATAAGTTTCAACAGCGTTAAGGCATACATCATTGCTGCCGCTTATCTCAGGATCGGGGATATCTGTCAGCGACACAGGATAAGGATCTGTAACAGCGGAACATCCCCCGCTTACAGCTGTTTCTTCGAGAACAACACTTCCGGCAGGCCCCGGTCCCCATAGTATCTGAACAGCATGGGTCCCCTGTCCTGACTGTATACTGCCTCCCGTGACGCTCCACTGGTATATGATCCCATCGACCTGAGGGGTGCTGTATGTAACCAGCGATCCGGCCGGGGTGGTGGTGAGTCCTGATATGACAGGCGAGGGTGTCAGATTGAGTGTGATGACTGCCCCAGTGGTAAAGTCCCTGATACCTGTACTCCCTGTGGCGTCGGAAACGTAGGAAACAGTGAAGGTATAGGTGCCAGGTCCTCCTGTTGCCAGTGCCGGGAGGGCATTGGATACCACAAGAGTGTATGGAGAAGTGGCTATATTGTTTACAGTGGTTTCATAGGCTCCGTTGATAAGATACTTCAGCGTCCATGGTCCGGTTCCGGTAAGCTCAATACTGATTGATACCGCTGATCCGTCATCACATATAGAAGCATCGCCGCTTGTAATGGTTGCCGTGGGAAGGCTTTCTGCTCCAAGGGTGAAATGGTTTATTCCTGCCAGTCCAACACCCGGAGATGATTCTATGGTACCTGATGTCTGGTCACCGGATAATTTGCTGTTGCCCCTGTTGACCCACGACAGCTCCCATTCGACCACACGGAGTTTGGCTCTTGTGACGGCATCAGCAGGTATAATCCCGCTTTGACCGTCCCATCTAAGTATAACCTTTCCATTGGATGATGCCGGTCCTGAAAGGGTCCAGTATTCATTATCGCTGACAACATCAACAGGGGCAGTGGTAACCAGAGGGTCATAGCCCTCCTCAAGGGGGTTATGGCTTAAATAACGGGCTGTATAATCACCGGCTACAGATACATCTTCCAGCTGAACCGGACCATACCTGACCCCGTCCAGGTCACCGGTGGGGAAGGAAAATTTAGATCCGGATGCCAGCCATTTCCTGAGGGGACCGCTTACAAATGAAAGCTCACTGCCACCGTCAACCTGACTTCCGGAGCCCGGCATGTAAAGAAGGTTAATATCATTTGTGCTTATGATACCGTTTTGCAATATAAGTTTCGCTGCTACTTCGACCATACCTGTCCCGGAAAGAATAAGCCCTGCACCGTTGTTTATCTCAAGATCATAGAATTTTTCAGTTACCGGGCCTCCGGCAATATTTATAGTCTGTACTGAAGTACCATCAAATACTACCTTACCTTTTCCCGGGATAAATCCTCCCGTAGCAGAGGTGTTGTTGTCGGTCCAGTCACCTCCTGTAAAAACCCTTTTGCCGTACGTTTCATTGCTTAGCACTGTCGACGACCCTTCGATAGTGACATCGCCAAGTGCTTTGAATTCCTCAGCTGACAGTAGTTTTTTCCCTGTCCCTGAAAAGATAACATTCTGATATGGTTTGTATATGTTTCCGGGTTTCGCAGGCAGAACGGCCTCATTGTCACCAAAGAAGTTTACAGTACTTCCGGGAGTGCTTACAAAATCATGAAAGTCTCCTCCGGGGAATACAAACATGCCTTCAGGAGTTGAGGTAAGCTTAAGGGTTCCTCCTCCGCTCACATGTCCAAGGCTGTGAAAAGTCGTCAGACCGGCATCCAGGGTTCCTCCAATAAATACGGAGTAGGCTGTTGCTGAATTGTTGTTAAGGGTTACCGTATGCCCTGCACCTATTACAACTGGGTGACCGTCGGGATCGAAACCGCAGGGGGGGCCGCCTTCAGAAATCGACCAGGTGTTATCACCAAACCAGTTCCCTGATTTTATACTATAGAGGGTGAACTTATTTGTGAAGTTGGCACTGTAGCCTGCTGTGTATTCTCCGTCAATAAAGTCGCTTCCCGGCAAGTTAATGCTGTGGCCAGCGGCATCGATTGCCGTACCGATGATTCCTCCCTCAGGTACCCACTCATAGTTGTAAAACCTGCCGGCAAGATAAGACGATTCATCGCCTGTCACATCTTCAGCTAAATAGAAATAATGATGGTCGACTGTATAGGGCTGACTGAAACCTTCAGATGATATGCTCCAGTAATAATTAAGTTCATCGCCGGCAGGGAGAGCCATCACCGGATGTGGTTGGTTAACAGGCTCAACGGTTAAGGAAGCCCCTGTGTTGGGATTGGATGTGAAACTGAAGGTTGCAGGTGTGTATTTCCCCGATAAGCCAATGGGAAAGGTAAAGGTCGACATACCTTCCGGAAAAATCTTTCTGACACCAGAATCAGATATTACTCCGTTGAGGACTATCATCTTTGTGTTATCGGTGATACCCTCAACCGACGAGTTTATACCCATGGTAAGCAGATAGTCATCAATATAAAACAATCCCCTTGAAAAGGTCAGTTTCCCGTTTATTGTACAGTTATCTGCAATGCTGATCCCGGTGTGATTATTAATAATTATATTCCCCAGTTCTCCTGCAGGACCAACATAAATTACCTGGGAGCGGGTGCCGTCAAAACTGATGCCGCCCTCAGGCAGCGGACTGTAATGTTCCGAATCGCTTGTAAGGTCACCGAGCAGGTAGATATAGTTAGCTCCGTCATCAAGAACCCCGTTTAGCAAAGCCATATTGCCGCTCACTTTTATGGTGGTGTTGGTTGACAGGGAAAGTGTATCAGCCGATGATACGGATAGATTGGCAAAGTTAGTAAGGTTTGATCCTTCACCGGTTATGCTGCCCGGCCCTGCAGCATTGAAAAAGGTTGTCTGTGTTATAAGGCCTGGCTGATAACCTCCCGAAGAGAGACCAGCAGCTGCTGAACTGTTGCTGTTGACCAGGGATCCTCCGATTGTGACATCCAGACCGTTTGCCCTGAAAGAAGAGTTGCCGTTGACAACAAGGTCGTTCCCAAGTGTAAGGGGATATATCTTAAGGTCAAGTATTTTTGAATTGGTTTCAGCGTCAACTTCGAGGTTGAAAAGTGGTACAGAAGTTACCATACCGAATATTGTTGAGGCAGGAGTACCTGCTGATCCAAACCTGATGGTACCGCCTGTGACGCTTCCTGTGTCGGGTACAAGGTAGAAATCAATTACCGAAGGATCGCTAAATGAGCCGGTAATGCCCAGGGTCCCTCCACTCATAGTGAATTTACTTCCTGTATTTAATATTTCGAAGATCCCACGCACAGGATTTGCGTTTTCCCCGGCTATTGTTACCACACTCGAAGAATTGCTCTGAGTGTAGTTAAGCGACCCGGTATTTATGGTTGTTACCCGCCTGATCTGGCCGTTGACAAACAATGAGCCTCCGCTTATGATTATCTCGGGAACGCCGCCCGATGAATAGACAATATCATTGTTGAGCAAGGTGCCGGGGGTTCCGATGTTTATGGATCCAGCCATTATCTCAAGTCTTCCGTCGAGGAAAAGATCGGTTGAGTTTGTTGCAGCCGGTCCTCCTATATTGATAGTTCCCCCGTTGGCTGACAGTGAACCGGTGACGGGGATAGTGAAACTTCCGGAGTTTGTCAGGTCCAGGGTTAGAGGACTGGTGAGCCTGAAGGTGCCGTTTGTAAGTGTGAGGGCAGTGGGAAGATCGGTATTGAGAGTGAGGACATCGGAAACCACTTCAAGAACAGTATTTCTTGAACTGCCTTTGTTGACCTCAATAATATTAAAGTTGGTTGTTGATCCCGAACCTGCTATCTGTCTGTTAACACCTCCGGCAAAGGTGACGTTGCATACCTGTGAGATCCCGGTGCGCATATTGAAAATACCGTTGTTGATAAGGTTGCCGTGGATCGTAATCGTGTTTGCCGCTGTTCCTGTGGTGTTAACATCGAAGGTTGCCACGGCACTTACCGTCACATCTCCTAAGACAACCAGATCCTGGGGAGTGTTCAGGGAGTTCATAAACCTTAAGGTTCCTCCCTGTATATTAAGGTTTGAGTCTACTGTGATGGTCCTGGTCGAAGCACCTGTGTTAAGTCTGGAGAGTCCTTCACCTGTAATAAGCAGATCTCCTGTAATATGAATTGAAGCATCGGGGAAAGTTATATTTTTTGCTGTCCCCGGAGAAAGGGTAAGATTATTATATCTTTCCAGGGGAATAATGTTCCCTGAATAAAGGTATTCTGCCGGCAGGGTGAATGAGGCAATTCCAACAGCAGGGGAACTGTAATATTCAACGGTTCCGCCTCCGGGGGCAAGGAAAGCTCCGAAATCACCGCCGGGGAATGTGGCGGTTGAGGAAGAGGATGATATTCTCAATGTACCCGAGCCACTTTCAGGATTTACGTAAATCCCGAAGTCATGTCCGGTTGTAGTGGAAATATCAAGTACCGATCCCTGATAAATACGGATTGACCCGGTTGCTACATTATTCAGACCTTCCGGGATTGTGACAGTATGATTGATTGTTCCGTCGCCAATAACTACCGGACTCGTGGATCCGGGAAGAGATCCGTCAGGTGGACCTCCGGTTCCGGTCGAACTCCAGGTGTTGGGATCATCCCATAATCCGTCCTGTCTGCTGTAAAAGACCTTGAGGCTGGAGAAGGCTGAGAGTTCACCGGCAGTATAGTTGCCGTCAATGATATTTTCAGAAGGAAACAGTATGGTGTTTGTAGCGTCGACCACCCTGGAGTTATCGTTAAAGGGAGCCCATGCATAGGGACGGTAAACGGCTGGTATATAAGCAGCCTCTGAACCGGTGATGTCAGCTGTCTGATACCTGAAGGTATGGGACACTGAACCAGCCGGAATCCCACTGAATCCCTGGGATGTAACAACCCAGTAATAACTGAGCAGGGATGGGGATGTGGCAAAGGGATGGGTAAGGCTAACCGGACCTACTGACACTGAACCCCATTGTGTGGGAGCAGAAGAGAAGGCCGTTGTTACCGGAGTATAGTCTGTTCCGGTTCCGACCGGGAACAGGAACGAAACAGGAGAATCAAAGATACGGGTTACCCCGGGATCACTGTGATTCCCTGCCAGCCTTATCATCTTTGTTGCAGAAAATGCTGAAGTGGTGCCGCTGAGAGCATCATATACATTTGATTGAGGACCCAGGGTAAGATTGTAGTTCTCAATGTCGAGTATCCCTGAAGCCAGTCGCAGATTGCCTGTTACTGACTGACTGGCCTGGAGTGTTGTTGTACCGCTTGCCTTGTTCAGGGTGAGGTTGTCGAACTGTCCCATCCCGGAGCCCCCGATAAGCTGATTGCCTCCGCCATTAAGGATTACCGATCCTCCGGCCTGGCTTACATGAGTACCCGAGTTAAAGATGTCACCGGCTACCATTACAGGGTGCCCGACATCGTTCATTATGCCGGAACTGCCTATAGTCAGCGAACCTCTCAGGATGAGAGCCGCCGAATAAATCTCAGTGTTCGAACTGTCGGCAATTACAAGGTTATAGATACCCGTTCCGTTATTCATTGTCCCGGCATTGGTGAATCTCTGTCCGGTCTGTCCGTTAAAAGTCGTTGTGTTGTTGCCCGTTTCATATTCAGAGCCGGCATCAACATTGAAATTCCTTCCAACGGTCACATCATTTCCGTTGGCATTGAAGATGGCCCTGTTGCTTACATTAAGATCAT
>JAVEZD010000102.1:0-8212 GCA_034003165.1 Bacteroidales bacterium
GAAATGGTTTCGGGAAGCAGTTCGGGGAAAAAGGAGCTTACTTTGTCTTCTATATTCAGAAGACCCTCCTGAACAGCAAACCCGATTGCAACACCTGTAAAGGTCTTTGTGGCTGAATACATGGCATGCTGATATTGTGGGGCATATGGTGCCCACCAGTGTTCGGTAATCACCTTTCCATGCCGGATCATCATAAGGCCGTGAACATCATACCCTTTCTCTTCAACCCTTTTAAAAAAACTGGCAATAGTCTCCGAAGGAACTCCCTGCTCTTCGGGGGAGCTTCTTGGTAAACCATCCTGAAATGAGCCGGAGTACGGAACTGGCTGGGAATAGCCTGTAAGGAATACACACCCAAGGAGAAGGGTGGAGAGCACTCCGAAAAAAACAGATTTTACTTTCATCATATAATAATTGATTTTAATGGTCTGATGGAACCCACATGTCTGAAAATTATATACATACGTGTTTGTGTCTGCAATACATGTGGGTTTCATCATACTTTAATTTGGATTTTTATGTCATGAGTAAACCCACAGATTGAGGAAATCATATTTAAGAGTATCCCTTTTAGCATATCGATTCTGTATGGTTTTGTTATAAGTTGCTTTATGACCAGGATCCAGAGGCAGCCAGACGACCTGATGTGAAACTTCAGAGAATTCTCTTTTGAATGTAACAGTTCACAGCAGAGCAGCCCTGCCGGGTCAGGATAAAGCTAAGTAAAATTTTAAGAACAGTAACTACTCATTCTATGGAACTGTTGAATAAAAACAATTATGTGATCTGACAGGTTCTTTGAAATGATATTCCATTGCAAAAGCTGTTATTGCCAATTAATTAATTAGTTTTGCAACCCCTTTACAGGGATTTTTTACTTTGATAAATAATTTACATGATAACAGTTTCAAATTTAAGTATTCAGTTTGGCAAGCAGATTTTATTTCAGGATGTTAATCAGATCTTTAGTGCGGGTAACTGCTATGGGGTTATTGGAGCAAACGGGGCCGGAAAATCTACATTCCTCCGCATGCTTACAGGAGATGTTGAAGCACGTACCGGTTCAGTAACTTTTGGTCCGGGAGAGAGAGTCTCTGTTCTGAAGCAGGATCATTTTGAGTTTGACGACTGCACAGTACTTGATACAGTGCAGATGGGTCATTCTGCCTTGTGGCATATTACAAAGGAGAAGGAAGAACTTTACATGAAACCGGATTTCTCCGAGAAGGATGGAATGAGGGCATCGGAGCTTGAAGAGAAATTCAATGAGCTTGACGGATGGAACGCAGAAAGCAACGCAGCGAGTCTTCTTAGCGGACTCGGCATTAAGGAGGAGAATCATTACAAACTTCTGAAAGAGTTGTCAGGAAAAGAAAAGGTAAAAGTGCTTCTTGCCCAGGCTTTGTTCGGAAAACCTGAGAATCTGTTGCTTGACGAACCGACCAATGACCTTGACCTTGAAACTGTAAACTGGCTGGAGAACTATCTGTCAGAATTTGAAAATACGGTACTGGTTGTATCTCACGACAGGCATTTTCTTGATTCAATATGTACCCATATTATTGATATTGATTTTGGCAAGGTACAGCAGTTCTCGGGGAATTACAGCTTCTGGTATGAATCAAGTCAGCTTGCGTTACGACAACAGATGTCACATAATAAAAAGGCAGAGGAGAAGAAGAAGGAACTTCAGGAATTTATTGCACGCTTCAGGGCCAATGTCAAGAAGTCGAAACAGACAACCAGCCGTAAAAAGATGATTGAGAAACTGAATATTGAGGAGATAAAACCATCAACCAGGAGATATCCGGGTATTATCTTCACTCCCGGCCGCGAACCGGGTAACAATATTCTTTCTGTAAAAGGACTCACAGGGATAAGCGAAGGCAGGACCCTGTTCAGTGATCTTACATTCACTGTAAACAAGAATGATAAGATTGCATTTCTTTCGAGAGACACCAGGGCAATGACACTTCTGTTTGAGCTCCTTAAAGGACATGACAAGCCTCCGAAAGGTTCTTTTGAATGGGGTCAGACCATTGTAAAGGCTTATCTGCCTCTTGAAAATGAGAAATTTTTCGGGAAAGACATTACACTCATTGACTGGCTGGCACAGTATTCTGAAGACACAAGCGAGATGTTCCTTCGGGGATTCCTTGGGAAAATGCTTTTTTCGGGTGAAGATGTTTATAAAAAGGTCAATGTTCTATCAGGGGGTGAGAGAGTAAGGTGCATGATAGCCAGGATGATGGTCCGCAATGCCAATGTAATGATTCTTGACAGCCCGACGAATCATCTCGACCTTGAGTCTATTCAGGCTTTCAACAATACGCTTATTAAGTTTAAGGGGAACATACTGATGTCGTCACACGACCATGAGTTTATTCAGACGGTATGCAACAGGATCATTGAAATCGGGCCTAAGGGAATGATCGACCTGGAAATTCAGTATGATGACTATATCTCGGACGAAAGGCTGATGATAAGAAGAAACGGCATTTATTAATACCATTCTTTAAACGCCCTGTCAGATACCTGAACTGTTTGTTTCACTGGATAAAAAAGCCCCGGCGTTTGAGCACCGGGGCTTTCTGGTTCAGATATGAGTTCTTAGCTTATGACAAGAGCAGAGTTCTCACTCATGTTTTAACATACACTATTTATCATAATTTAATACTATAACAATCTTACCGCTTTCTTTTCCCGGTACAATTTTCATTTCCATCTGTCCGGTTACCCTGGTGCCAGTACCAAGTTTTGAAAGGGTCTCTGTCAGGGTGGGCTGGGCTCCGGAACCGATAAGTTGCTGTGTGGTCAGTTCACCGCTCCACAAAACAGGACCGAAAGTGTGTCTGAAAGTATAAGTTCCGGGAGTTATATTGTCAAAAACATACTCATTGACGCCTTCCTTAACCATTTTCCGTTCAACCATTTCTCTTCCTTTTGTGAGTTCTATTTCTGCACCTCTTCCCATGGTCTGTTCAGTTATTTCCCTGTAATAGTCTGTTCCGCTGTCAAATGCTTCAACCTTGAAGTAATATTCAGGTTGGGTGTTAAGACTATGGATTGTAAGGGTATAATCATCATATACCATGTAGTTGTTGTAAAGTTTATCTGGTTCAATGCCATAACGGACCACATAGCCATCGGCACCTTCAACAGGCTGCCAGGTGATTGTTGCATCGCGTCTGTCCTCCGGATCACGGACTGCCATTACCTTGGTGACCTCAGTAAACCTGGCCTTATCGGGATTCCCGAAAACACGTAATTCCTGAATTGAGAATTTCGCGCTGTCGTGGGTAAATACATTTGTCACTTTTACAAACCTGGCTTTGGCCGGCACCTTAAGTTCTGTGTAATCATGCCTGTTATCAACTTCATTATTGCTCTTGTCTATGAGAGTCGTCCAGTTCTTGTTGTCCATTGAAATGCCGACAGTATATGACTGGTAACGACTTAGTCCGGCGGAAGGTCCAAAGCCTCTGCCAACTTCAACCTTCGCATCATGCCTGTCAAAATTAACCTGCAGGGCATATATGTCACATTCCTTACCAAGATCAACTGTCATGTATTCTCCGGGGTCTCCTGTTCCGGCAACCCATTTTGTCATGAAATTTTCATCAACAGCATTTCCGGCTCCGAATCCTTCGAGTGTGGAGGAAACCTCGACATATTTTTTATTTGACAGAAGCATCCACCCGGTGAAGTTGTTGTCAACGGCATTTTCCTTTATGCCAGGATAATACTGGGGATAATCGCCAAAGGCAGTGTTGGAATGCATTACTCCTTCAGCATCAACAGCAGTAGGGAACATTACCATTTCTCCACCCCCTCTGCCTCCATACCATGCAGGAATCATACAAGCAGTCCAGAACTGACCGTTTTTATCCTTGAATGTGCTGCCATGTCCGGCTCCGGGCAGATATCCTGTTGTTTTAAAAGTCAAAGGGTTATGTTGTGAATATTCAAACGGCCCCATTGGGCTGTCCGATACATAAACACCATGTGAATAGGATAAAAATTCAAGGCCTATTGCAGCATACTGCAGGTAATATTTCCCATTATGTTTTGTCATCCACGGACCTTCGATCCACGGTGATTCTTCGGGGAAGTAAGGCCTGTGGGTGAAATACGGAAAGATTACATCTTCAGCTCTTCTTGTTTCAAATCCATGTTCTTTGTAATTGCCGAAGATGAGTACTTTCGACTCTCCTTTTTCCTTGAAAGTCTTAGGATCAAGTTCCACAACCTGGAAGGGAAGTATCTGTGACCAGCCCCAGTACATGTAGAAACGGCCATCATCGTCGATAAATATATTGGCATCGCCATATCGGTCACTGTCAAGAGTCCCTACCTCTTTCCATACTCCGCTTTTTGGATCAGTACTTGCAAAAACAGCTTTTGCATTCATTCCGCAGGCATACATAGTCTCACCATCAGTTACAGCTGATGGAACACCCCTCGGGAAATTCGGAACGCTGACATAGGTCCAGTCCCTCAGGTTCGGAGAATGCCAGTATCCACCGCCTCCGGTGATGAAAAGGTAATAGTCATCCTTGAACAGGACAACAACGGGCTCACCGGCCCTGCGGGCTCTTTCATTGCCCTGGGGTAGATAAATGGGATTGCAGAATGTAAGCGGACCGTCAGTGATTCTGACCGTAAAATCTCCGGATTTTCCCGGCGTCTGGCCATATGAGGTGCCTGTCAGCCAAAAAGACAGAAGTAATAACATTACTCCTTTAAATGCAAATTTAATCATGTCGGTTAATTGTTAGTTGGTTATAATAATAAGTGATGGTTTAGCTGCCAAATAAATTAATGGGTCAAGGTTAAAAATTATTCTTAATATAAATATCAATTTCATATTTTTGAGTTTTTACAAATTACTGATTAATTTAGCAAAAACTGAAAGAAACTGTTCAAATATTTCTGTCAGGCCTTGAAAAATCCTGAACCTGGTTTAAAGATATTAAAATTGAAGTCGCAGAATTGGCTTACGGGCGGGACCGGAGAGTCAAGGGGTTGTTTTTACTAATACTAACTATATTCGCTGAAATGAAAAAAACACTTTATCTACTTGTAGTAATGATCCTTGGAGGATTATTATTAACTAATCCCTGCCAGGCTCAGGGACAGTCAACGCAGGAAAGGCCATCATCGAGAATTGTTGAGGATGGCGGAACAGGATCCTGGCCTGCATTGATGCTCACCGAAAGTTCCCTTCCCACCCATACGGTATTCAGACCCGCGGACCTTGGTCCCTTCGGCGGAAAGAACAAGCTACCGGTAATAGCATGGGGGAATGGGGCATGTGCAAATTCTCCATGGGAGCATATAAACTTCCTTTCGGAAGTGGCTTCCCACGGGTTTCTTGTAATTGCCATAGGACCGATGCCCCTTGAGGGCGAGAAGGGCAGAGGCAGTTCGACCTCTTCGCAGCTGATCGATGCCATCGACTGGGCCATAGCTCAGAATAACGACAGGATGAGCCCCTATTTCAATAAGATAGATATCTCAAAGATAGCAGTCAGCGGAATGTCGTGCGGAGGCCTTCAGGCGCTTGAAACGGCTCCTGATCCCAGGGTGACCACGGCTATTATATGCAACAGCGGGATCCTGCCGGAGGCGGGAGGTGGTATGGCTGGAATGCCCGGACTGTCAAAGGATCACCTGGCCAAACTTCATACCCCGGTTCTTTATCTTCTGGGAGGAGAAAAAGATATTGCCTATGGAAACGGGATGGACGACTTCAAACGCATAAACCATGTACCCGTGTTTGTTGCCAATATGGATGTAGGACATGGTGGAACATATGCCAAACCTCACGGTGGTGAGTTTGCAGAGGTGGCAACTTCCTGGTTCCTTTGGCAGCTTAAAGGCGATAAAAAGGCTGGGAAGCAATTCAGCGGAAAAGCCCCCGGACTTTCGAAAGATCCTACATGGAAGGTTGAAAAAAAGAATCTTAAGTAACCGAAAAAGCCCAATACTAACTAAATCCATTACCATTATGAAAAAAAACAAATTTTTCCTTTTTGCCCTTGGTGTATTTTTATTTGCATCATGCAGCGACCCGAACCCCGTACTTAATATTGAAGGCGGTAGTATTACAGGCGTTGAAACCGCCACCAAAGGTATAATAGCCTATAAAGGCGTTCCCTTTGCAGCTCCTCCTGTCGGAGACCTCAGGTGGAAGGAACCTCAGCCGGTTGTACCATGGGAGGGGGTTAAGGTTGCCGACACCTATGGCGATGCTGCTTCCCAGACAACCTGGGACCCTAACAGCTTCTACGGACGCGAATGGAGAGCCTCAGGAAGCGTACCTTTCACTGAAGACTGTCTCTACCTTAATATATGGACACCGGCAGCCGGAAAGCCGGGAAAGAAACTACCGGTAGCAATGTGGATTCACGGCGGCGGATACCGCGAAGGTTTTTCCTATGAACCAGAAATGGACGGTGGCGAGGATTATGCTTCACGCGGTGTCATTCTTGTCCAGGTTACATACAGACTCGGATCGATGGGATTCTTTTCACATCCTCTGCTGTCAGAGGAAAGTCCCAACGGTGTATCGGGCAACTACGGCCTCCTCGACCAGGCTGCCGCTCTTAAATGGATAAGCAATAACATCGAACAGTTTGGCGGTGACCCCAGCAACATTACCATCTTCGGACAGAGTGCAGGTGCAGGAAGCGTTCAGTCATTATGCGCCTCTCCCCTGTCAAAAGGACTCATTAGCAAAGCTATCATTATGAGTGGCGGCGGACTGGGAGCTTCAAGGCCAGGTATGCTTCTCGATACAGCCCAGGCTGCCAATAAAAGGATGATGGATTTTTTCGGAAAGACAACCCTTGAAGAGATGCGTTCACTGCCGTTTGACAGTCTGAGAAGTATGTCGGCACGTTACACTGCCCAGACCAAAGGCATGGTGATGTGGAGTCCGGTTATTGACAATTATATGCTCCCCGGTACTTTCAGCGACGTTGCAAGGGCAAATGAGATTGCCGATGTTCCCTATATGATCGGATTCACAGCAAATGACATGAATGACATGACACAGGCTGTCCGGGACTTCTGTGTACTAAGATCTGAGAAAAGCAGTCACCCTGCATATGCATACCTGTTCTCAAGACCTCTCCCCGGTGATGAAGCAGGTGCTTTCCATTCCTCCGATCTGTGGTATGTATTCCATGCTTTCAGGCACAGCTGGCGTCCGTTCAATGCCGGTGATGAGGAGCTCAGTATTGGCATGGTCGATTTCTGGACAAACTTTGCCAAATACGGCAATCCTAACGGTAGTGAGGGAGATACTCCCTGGAGACCATGCACTGCTGCTGACCCTGCTTTTATGGTGCTCGACGTAGACGGCGAAAAGGCTACCTTTACCATGACTGACACGCCGGTTTTCAGGGGAGGAGGGTTTCCGAGATAAAAGATAAAAGTAAAAAGTCTAAAGTTTAAAGTTTAAAGTTTAAAGTTTAAAGTTTAAAGTTTAAAGTTTAAAGTTTAAAGTAAAGAAGAAGGATAGGAGCCGGGGTTGCCGGGCCGGGGAGTGTTGAGCCCTGGCCGTGTACAGCCGGTTTTTATCCTTTTTTTTGTGGACTTATTGCACCTTTTATTTTTTGATCAAAAATTTTTTTAAAAAAAGTTGCTTTTTTAAAAATCGTGTTTTAACTTTGACTGACCGTTCAATCAAAAAATACTATAAGGTCCGGCAAATTTGTTTGTAAAATTTCAGAGAAAGGCTATGTCACCAAGATCAGCATCGAGAGTAGAGGAGATAAGGGAGGAGAAGAGGAACCTTATCATGAATGTGGCTCTGGAACATTTTTCAAATACCGGGTTTCATGCCACTACAATAAGTCAGATAGCCAAACATGCTGGTATTTCCAAGGGCCTCATGTATAACTATTTCAGGAGTAAGGAGGATCTCCTTTCAGCCATCATCACCAGGTCGCTGGCAGAAATATACGATTCCTTCAACCCCGATCATGACAGCCGGCTTACTCCGGATGAGTTTGAACTTTTTATAAGAAAAGTATTTAAGCTCCTTAATGAGAAAAGACAGTTCTGGAAACTGCTTTTCAGGATATTGCTGCAGCAGGGAGTGTTTGAGAGCCTGATGGGTAATGAAAATCTTACCGTTGTGGTTTCGGGAGTTCCCCTGCGTGACTTTTCACAGAACATGACTGAGTTGCTGGTTGATTATTTT
>JAVEZD010000103.1:0-8140 GCA_034003165.1 Bacteroidales bacterium
ATTGTATCACCTGGATTTTCTCTCCCTGTTCATTTTCTGAATACACCTTCTTACGGATCTGGCCTTCATTGTTGGCTATAATTGTATTGGCAGCATTAACAATCGTCTGGGTCGATCTGTAGTTCTGCTCGAGTTTGAAAAGCCTGTAGTCGGCATAGTCATTTTTAAACTCAAGGATATTCTCTATTCTGGCTCCGCGGAATGAGTAGATGCTCTGCGCGTCATCGCCTACCACGCAGATATTGTGATGAGCGGCTGCCAGCTTCTTTACAATAAGGTACTGCGAGTAGTTTGTATCCTGGTATTCATCAACAAGGATGTACCCAAATCGCTGCTGGTAGGCTGAAAGCACATCAGGGAAGTCCCTGAACAGTATATTGGTGTTAAGAAGCAGATCATCAAAGTCCATGGCATTAGCCTTGAAACACCTTGAGGCATAGGTTCTGTATATGTCGGAGAAAAGAGGAATACGGCACGACCTGTCATACTCCATGGCTGATGTATCGCCCGCATAGGCGCCTGCAGTGATGAGATTGTTCTTGGCTGCTGATATCCTTGAAGATATGACTCCGGGCTTGTAAACCGTATCATCAAGCGACGACTCCTTTATAATGGTTCTGACCAGGCTTTTTGAATCGGAGCTGTCGTATATTGTGAAGTTCGGCTGATAGCCGAGTCTTCCGCCTTCCATCCTCAGGATCTTGGCAAATATTGAATGGAAGGTTCCCATCCAGAGATGGCGGGCGGTTCCGGTGTCGACAAGGCTGCATATCCTGTCTTTCATCTCCCGGGCCGCCTTGTTTGTGAAAGTCAGGGCAAGTATCCTGTGTGCTGGTACTCCCTTGCTAAGAAGGTGAATTATACGGTATGTAAGTACCCTGGTCTTTCCTGCTCCTGCCCCTGCAATTACCAGTGACGGCCCATCGGTATTTACAACTGCCTGCTTCTGAGCTTCGTTAAGTTCGTTAAGATAATTCTGAGTCATTTATTTAATTAGTTACAGCGAAACTGTCCCGCAAATTTAGCAAATAGAATATCAGCATAAGAATTTGTTGAAAAGTAGTGGATTAAAAATTATCAGTTTCAGAGGCTGGAACTGTGGTCTGATTATGATCCTGAAGAATTCCGGGTATTTTTATTATACTTGCCATGTTTTATACCAAATTGACCGGCTGGTCGTTATTTATTTTATACTTTACAGGGTGCGAATTTTTTATTTTTCACTTTTTTTGTTGCTGCCGGCAGTCATCAGTGCCCAGATATCGGCTCCGCAGGCTGGTGCTGTCCGTTATACTTCATATCCTTCCAATCCGGGGAAGAGAGACCCTGTATTTGTATTCTGCAATGGTTCAGGAGCTGTTCGTGGGGCTTTGACAGCCGTTAGTCCTTCCGGTACCGGACCCTTCAGTTTTGCGTGGTACAGGTGGAATGATGCCAGCCGCAGTTTTTCAATTCCGGTCAGGACCGACCCGGGTGTCATGAATTCATCCCTGACGGGTCTTGACGAGGGAGGATACAGGGTTGTAATAAGCGGAAGCGGGTTCAACGGATCATTTGACGCCTGGGTGTACCTCGACAGTCCCACTGCCGCAGCCTCACTTATGAATGCAACATGCGACTATGTTGCACTCAACGGAGAGGTCTCGGAAGATGCATATTTCTACCGTGACCCATCTAACGGTGCTGCCGTTGAGTTGCCAAACGGGGTGAGATTCATGTGGTCGTCAAACCCTGTATCCACGATACCATATCCTGATTATGACCTTACGCCCCAGACTTTTGAACCTCCTCTGACCGACGTAACATACATGCTTACAGTAACTGACAGCATGGGGTGCAGCACCGTGTCTTCCTTTTTCTATGAATCGATACACGTGAAGGCTGATTTTACGGTCGACCCTGCGGCAGGAGAAGCTCCCCTTGAGGTTTACTTCACAGACAAATCAGTAAGGGCATCAAAATATACATGGGAATTTGGTAATGAGACAACCTCTTTGCTTGCCGACCCCGGACCACAGACCTACTATTACCCGGGGCAGTATTCAGTCAAGCTGGTCGTGGAGAGTGATCTTTACTGTATTGATTCGATGAGATACAATTATATTGTTGTAGAGGATTCGAGGCTGGCAGTTCCTAATGTGTTTACTCCCGACGGTGATGGCTTCAACGATATGTTCGTTGTCGAAAAAAGATCGCTTAAGTATATCAGCGTAAAGATTTACAGCAGAAGCGGACTGAAGGTATACGACTTTGACGGGGAAGGAGACCTTCTTAAGGAGTGGGAAGGCTGGGACGGTTATGTTAACAACTCCTCCGCAAAGGCCAGTCCCGGCGTTTACTACTATGTTATCCGTGCAGCAGGCTGGGATGATGTAATATACGATAACAAGGAGTACAGGGGATTCGTTTATCTGTACAGATAAGCTGCTCTGATTTTCCTTTTTCTTAATTCCTGAAAAAATCCAAAAAAAAATAACTCCGGGCAGCATCTCCGGTTTTCAGTCGTCATTTACCGGTAGCTAAATGCAGGTCGCAGGTAAATTCGTAAAATAGTCTTAAAAAACTTTGTAAACTCAAATAGTTTTATCATTTTTGCGACCGAAAGTACGAATGGAGATGGATTACAGACAAAAGATAATTGAGCAGGCCTCGGAATTATTCAGGATGTATGGAATAAGGGCGGTGACTATGGACATGCTTGCAGGCAGTATGGGAATTTCCAAAAGGACTATTTATGAGGTCTTTAAAGACAAGAATGAGCTGTTGCAGGGAGTTCTTAAATGGATGGGGCACAGGCAGAAAGAGATGATTATGAAAGTCATGGATGAATCTGATAACGTTATTGAAGCTACCTTCAAGATGCTTGATAACATGAAGAAGCACTTTCATAATATGAGTCCCGCCTTCCATCTCGATCTGAGAAAGTACCATGTTGATCTGATAAGGAAGATGGGAGATGCAAAGGAGCTACCATATTACCGCAATAATATTGAATTCATAATGCGCGGTATAAGGGAGGGGGTTTTCAGGGAAGACATAGATGTTGAGATAATAAACAAGACCTTGTTTGAGGTTGTCAGGATGTCGTCGGACAGGGAGCTCTTTCCACCCGATGATTTCAACGGGGATGAAGTATTCAGGAACACCTATCTGACTTTTCTGAGAGGCATATCCACCAGGAAAGGTATCGATCTTATAGAATATTATGAAAAAGGGCTACAACAGACAACAGACTAATTGCTATAAAAACAACAAAGTAAAATGAAACCCACATTTACTGTAAAAAATAAAACGTATGTATATTTTTTTAATACATGTGGGTTCCATCAGACAATTCAAATCAAAATAATTTACTGATGAAAAGAAAAACAATCTTCACTTTAATTTTCCTGATTGTAATCTGTTATCTGCCTACGAAGGGGCAGGAGGTTTCCGGAGAGTTGAAACTTACATTAAAAGAGGCGCAGGAATATGCAATAGAGAACAACAGGACGGTTTTATCGGCCAGGGCTGATGTAAAAGCTTCGCGGATGGCTCTGTGGGAGACTATCTCGGCCGGCCTGCCACAGATAGAGGCTTCGGGTTCGTTTGCCGACAATCTTAAGCTGATGACGACACTGCTCCCTGGTGAGTTCTTTGGAATGCCGGGGGAAAAGATACCTGTAACCTTCGGATCAAAATACAACTCCAGTGCATCGGTTCAGGCAAGCATGTTGTTGTTCAATGCTCCTCTCTACATAGGGATCAAGACCACTGAGCTTGCCGGTAAACTGAGCCAGCAGAGCCTTGAGAAATCGGAACAGGACACAAGGGAATCTGTAAGTACAACTTACTATCTTATATTGGTTTCTGAGAAGTCGCTTGAGATACTCGACCAGAACATTGCCAATCTGAAAGAGACCCTTACATCGACAAGGGCCATGTATGCGGCAGGTATGGCTGAAGCCACTGATGTTGATCAGATGCTTTCGAATGTGACCACAGTTGAAAACTCAAGGATAATGCTTGAGAGGAATATTGAGATGAATTATAACCTGCTTCGTTTTCAGCTTGGTGTTCCGGCCACTGCAGTTATAACCCTTACAGAGACACTCGATAACATGATGAACGATATAAATGTTGAGGCTCTCCTTTCACAGACCTTTGAGTATTCAAAGAATATTAATTACAAGATGGTTGCCAGTCAGGAGCTGATGTCGTCGCTTTCGCTTCAGTCGCAGAAGGCATCGGTGCTTCCGACACTGGCAGGATTTTACAACTATGGAACAAGCGGAATGGGCGACAAGATATCTGATCTGAGATGGTTCCCCAATTCAACGGCAGGCATACAGCTTTCTGTTCCCATCCTTGCCAGCGGACAGAGATATGCTAAGATAAGCAGGGCAAAGATTGAACTTGAAAAAGCCCGGCTGACGAAGGATATGGTAACAGAGCAACTGCTCATACAGGAGAAACAGCTAAGGTATAACCTTGTTAATGCAAATCTGCAGTATACAAGCCAGAGGGATAATGTAGAAGTAGCCCGTCGGGTTTATGAGAGTACTGAGAACAAGTTCAGGCAGGGAATGGCTTCCAGTCTCGAACTTACCCAGGCAAACTCCCTTTTCCTGCAGGCCGAAAACAACTATATCTCTTCACTTATGGAGCTGCTTCAGTCTAAGCTGGCCCTCGATAAACTTCTGAATAATTTATAATAGCTAATTTTTAACAGTCAAAATAATGAAATACTTAAAATCGTTTTCAGCAATAGTTGCGGGTGCACTGATCCTTTCAGCCTGTTCATCCACAACCGGTAAGGAGCAGGCTGCTGCAGCAGCAACTGATGTAAAAGCTGCCATTCCCGTAAAGGTGTCGGATCTTTCGAAAACAAACATATCGAGGACTATAGACTATACTGCCACCATTCTGCCCTATGAGGAAGTCAATATGGCTCCTTCCTCTCCCGGAAGGATAGAGAAGATTTATGTGGAGGAAGGCGACAGGGTTAGCAAGGGAGACGATCTTTTCCTGATGGACAGGACCCAGCTTCTGCAGCTTAAGCTTCAGCTTGCAAGTCTTGAAAAAGACCTGTCGAGGCTTGACACCCTTCTGAGTACGGGAAGTGTGAAACAACAGCAGTACGATCAGATGAAGACCCAGTATGATGTAACAAAGTCGAATGTTGAATTCATGGAGGAGAATACCCTTATGAAGGCACCATTCAGCGGTATCATTACAGGAAAGTATTTTGAGAATGGTGAACTATATACAGGAGCTCCTTCGACGGCGGCCGGCAAGGCAGCAGTTGTAACCCTTATGCAGGTAAATCCTCTGAAGGTCAGTGTAGCAATATCTGAACAGTACTACCCGCTTATAAAAACAGGGATGAAGGCTGAAGTGAAGGCCGATGTATATGATGATGAACTCTTTGCAGGAAGGGTGATAAGGAAAGCCCCTACTGTTAACGCAGCTACCAGAACCTTCCTTACCGAAATTGAACTGCCCAACAGGAATGATATGCTTAAACCCGGGATGTTTGCAAGGGTATCGCTCGACCTTGGTGAGGTTGAGACCTTTGTTGCTCCTGCCAGTGCGGTACTTACCCAGGAAGGCACCAATGTGAGGTATATCTTCGTAAACACGAACGGAGTGGCAAAAAGGATTGAAGTGGCTATCGGGAAACGCTTTGACGATATGCTCGAGATAGTTTCATCCGAGCTTGCCGACGGCACTCAGCTTATAACAGATGGTCAGTCGAAGCTGATGAACGATGACAGGATTGAAATAGTACAATAGTTAAAGAATTACAATAAGAATAAAATGAGTATTTACAGCACCTCAGTTAAGAGGCCGGTTACAACCATACTGATATTTGTAGCAGCGATGGTGATCGGTATCTATTCCCTGATCCAGCTCCCGGTGGATCTGTATCCCGAAATAGAGCTGCCTTTCATAGCAGTATATACAACCTACCCGGGAGCCAGTGCGTCTGATATAGAGTCGAATGTTACCCGTCCTCTTGAAGACGCCCTAAACTCGGTTACCAACCTCAAGGAGATGACCTCAACCTCAAGCGATGGTCTTACGGTTATCTTTATGAACTTTGAGTACGGGACCAACCTCGATGAGGCTTCAAACGATATACGAAGCAGCCTTAGTTTTGTCGAGAACTATCTCCCCGAGGATTGTGAGAAGCCCACAATCATGAAGTTCAATTCAAGCATGATGCCCATAATCTTCTATACCATCACAGCTGATGAGAGTTACAGGGGACTTGAAAAGATACTTGATGAGAAGATAGTCAACCCTCTTAACAGGATTGAAGGAGTTGGATCAGTAAGCCTTGCTGGTGTCCCGGGAAGGAAAGTATATATAGATGTTGATCCGCTTAAGATGGAAGCCTATAACCTAACTGTGGAACAGATAGGTAACATACTGAGGGCTGAGAACCTTAACCTTCCCGCAGGGTATATTGAGATGGGCAAGACTGATTATCCCCTAAGGATTCAGGGTGAATTTCCCGAGAGTGATGTTCTTAATAATATCATCGTAAGCAGCTATAACGGCAATAACGTGTACCTTAAGGATATAGCCATGGTACGCGACACCATACGCGAGACAAAGCTTCATACAAAGATTAACGGCTCTCAGGGTATGTCTATGTATATTCAGAAGCAGTCGGGAGGTAATACAGTTAAGGTTACAAGGGAAGTTGAGAAGGCCCTTGAGGAGCTGAAGCTTGATCTTCCTTCTGACGTGAAGATAGATAAGCTTTTTGACAGTGCCAAGTTCATCAACGACTCAATAAGCAACCTTACGGAGACCCTTCTTTATGCAGGTATCTTCGTTATTCTTGTTGTGTTGTTCTTCCTTGGCCGGTGGAGGGCCACACTTATAATAATAGTGACTATCCCGATATCACTGCTTGTGGCATTCATCTATCTCTTTGTGTCGGGCGATTCGATAAACATAATATCCCTTACCTCACTATCAATTGCCATAGGGATGGTTGTCGACGATGCCATTGTGGTCCTGGAGAATATAACCAAGCATGTTGAAAGGGGGAGCCGGCCCAGGGAGGCGGCCATCTATGCCACAAACGAGGTATGGCTTGCCGTAATCGTTACCACGCTTACCGTTGTGGCTGTTTTCTTCCCCCTGACCTTTGTCGAGGGTCTTACGGGAGTCCTCTTCAAACAGCTTGGTATGATTGTTACGATAACCATCATCACCTCGGTTGTTGCAGCTATAACCCTGACACCTACCATGAGCGCCCTGTTGCTCAAGTGGTATCCGATAAGAAAAGATGCCCCGTTCTGGACCTATGACGGAAGCATAAGGAAGGGACTGGATGCTTTTGACAGGTTTTACGAGAAGACTCTACGCTGGGCGCTTCACCACAAGAGATTTGTATCGCTTATGGCCTTACTAATCTTTGCGGGTTCGATGGCTCTGTTTACAGCTATTGATACCGAATTCTTTCCCCAGGCTGATGAATCGAGGATAAATGCTACGGTGGAGCTGCAGACAGGGACCAGGGTTGATGAGACTGTAAGGATCTCAGATATGATTGACAGCATTCTTCTTAATAAATATCCGGAGGTTGAAAGGGTCTCCACTTCAGCAGGGACCGACGACCAGGGAGGTTTCTCTTCTCTGTTCGGAGCGGGTGGCACTCATAGTATTACCTTTGGCATCAGTCTCGTTGAGGTAGATGAACGTGAGAGAACGGTCTGGGACATCACAGAAGAGCTAAGAGTCGACCTGACTGCCATTCCTGAGGTAGCTGACTTCACCCTTGCCACAACAGATGGTATGGGAGGGTTCGGAGGAAGCACAGTGGATGTTGAGGTATACGGTTATAATATTGCTGAGACAAACATAGTTGCCGAGGAACTTGCTGAGAGGATAAGGAATATGGAGGGGACGAAGGATATCACCATAAGCCGTGATAAGTCAAAACCGGAGCTTCAGATCATCCTTGACCAGAACAAGATGATTGCCCACGGACTCAACACTGCAACCGTTTCGACGGCAATAAGGAACAGGGTTGACGGACTTACGGCAACAAGGCTCAGGGAGTTTGGTGATGAATATGATGTGGTTGTGCGTTTCAAGCGGGATGCAGTTACCACACTCACCGATGTTGAGAATATAGGAA
>JAVEZD010000104.1:0-8111 GCA_034003165.1 Bacteroidales bacterium
TGATAATTTGACTTTATGCTATCTGAAATGCTATTGTCGAGATACTTTACTCTCATTTTACCCTGTTCCTTTTTAATATCTTCAGCCTGACCCAGAAAATCATATGTCCAGGTAAATACATCATACCTGCTAAGTCTCTCCTGCATCCTTGCCAGTTTTCTTTGTTTCTCATCTTCCGGCATCCTCAGTGCCAAATCGATGGCGTCGGCTGTTTCTTCTGAATCTGCCGGGTTAACTATTATTGCTTCATTAAGTTCTGAGGCAGCGCCGGCCATTTCGCTTATTATGAGCATTCCGTTATGACCATTCTGGCAGGCCACATATTCTTTGGCGACAAGGTTCATGCCGTCGCGCAGAGGAATTATAAGGGCTGCATCACTGATATTGTATATTGCAATCAGGTCGTTGAATGACAGGGATTTGTACTGATATATTACCGGGTTCCAGTTTAAAGTACTGTATTTCCCGTTAATCCTTCCTGCAACAGCTTCTATCTCCCTCTTAATATCCCTGTATCCTTCGATGGTTTCTCTGGAAGGAACAACGACTATGTTGAATACAACTTTAAACAGCCACTCAGGATATTTCTCAAGAAACCTTTCGATAGCAGCCAGTTTGTATAGAAAGCCTTTTGAATAGTCAAGCCTGCCCAGTGACAGAATAAGTTTTTTATTATCAAGTAGTTTTAGTATGCGCTTGGTTCTCGACCTGACTTTTCTTTCTGTGCAGGCCCTGTTGAATTTCTGGTAGTCGATTCCGATAGGGAAGGAGTCGGCTTTGCAGATTCTTCCCCTGCACGAGATTACATTATGGTCAATGGCATATCCAAGGGTTCTTTTTACTGATTTAAGAAAGTGCTGCGTATAATCATTTGTATGGAAACCAATAACATCAGACCCTGTAATACCTTGCAGGATGGCTTCCCTCCATCTTCTGGGCATAAGTCTGAAAATCTCAAAAGAAGGAAAAGGGATGTGCAGAAAAAAACCTATATCAGCTGTTGGTAAAGCTTCCCTTATCATGTCGGGAAGAAGAAACAGCTGATAGTCATGAACCCAGATAAAATCCCCGGGTCTGGCAATTTCAACTACCTTGTTAAGAAACAGTCTGTTGGCGGCTTTATATGCTTCAAAGGTGGAGGGGTCGTATACTGTCCGTGTAGGGAAGTAATGAAAGAGCGGCCAGATAGTGTCATTCGAAAAACCTCCGTAGTATTTATCATTCATCTTACGGGGGATCTCCACAGGATAGAGTCCAAACCCCGTATTTAGTTCCTCCCTGCCCAGATCCGGATCTCCTGTCCCCACCCAGAGGATGGGAGACTTGTTTTCAGGATCTTTATTCATCTTTTCAGAGAGTGAAAGAATGGCCGATACCAGTCCTCCGGCATTCTGAACAACACTCACCTCTTCTTTCTTTCTTATTATTTTGAACGGGAGCCTGTAGGCAACAATAATTATTCTTTTAAATTTCATCCGTATATAGTTTATTTTAAGTTTCCCGCAGATGCGGGAGAACCACACATAATTGATAATGAATAAGCTTCATACGTGTTTGAGATTTTGTTCAATCATGTGGTTTCAAATTATCTGTTTTTGATAGTTTTTACAGAAATATAGGTTTGTCAAGTTTTTTTGACAGCCGGTATACGGCATTTACAAGTCCGACATGACTGTAGGTCTGGGGGAAATTGCCCCACTGCCCCAGATCTTTATCAGCATCCTCACTGAACAGGCCAAGGTGGTTGGCTGTCCTGTTAAGAGTCTCAATCACACTGAAAGCCTTGTCAATCATTCCAATGGCAGCCAATGCCTCGGCATACCAGAATCCGCATATGATGAAAGTGTTACGTGCATTGCCAAGGTCGTCGTGTTTATAGCGCAGGAAGATATTCTCTTCACTGAAAAGTACTTTTTCAGTGGCCTTAAGATGTCTTATAGCCCTTCCTCCGTCAGGATTAAGATAGTTCATCGTTATAAGCTGAAGGTTGCTCGCGTCGTAATGCGAACTGCCCACAGACTGCATATAGGCCTTTGAAGAGGTGTTGTAACATTTTTCAATATACTTTTTAGCCCTTAAGGAAAGACCAAGTGCTTTATCCGAAATCTCCCGGTCCCTTATCGTCTCACCTATTTTTACAGCTGCCATACAACCCGCCCAGTGGAAAAGGTAGGTATAACAATGAAACTGGTTTGTCGTACCGAATTCCCAGGGTCCTGAGTCGGGGATATCCATATTTTCCTCTATCCTTTCAAGAAGCCATGATGTGATAAATTTCGATTTGGCCGTATCAAAGTAATTCAGCCTGCTGTCAATAAAGAGTGGGAGCAGGCTAACAAGTATCTGACCGTAAACATCATTCTGTACCTGATAGGTTGCGTTATTGCCTATCCTTACAGGTTTGTTTTTCATAAAACCTTCAAGCATCAGTATCTTCTCATCGGGAACACGGTCACCTGAAATGGTGTACATTGGCTTGATCTGATTCTTTTCATTAAGAATAACATTACGGATGAAATCAAAATATTTCTCAAGTTCCTCGAAGTGACCTATGTTGTTGAAGGCATTTAAGGTATAGTAGGTGTCGCGCATCCAGCAGTACCTGTAGTCCCAGTTACGGTGGGCCTGATCTATTTCGGGCAGGCTTGTGGATCCGGCAGCTATCACTGCTCCTGTATCTTCATACTGGTGAAGCTTCAGAACAAGTGCTGACCTGATTACTTCTTCCTGAAAAATATAGGGGATTGAAGTTGATTTCACCCAGTTAACCCAGTAATTCTGGGTTTTCTTAAGGAAGAGTTCAGCTGTCTCCTGAAGCGGGGCTTCCAGGGGTGCCCCATAGGTGAAGGCCAGATAATGAGTTTCATTCAGAAGGAAATGCTTCTGGTTAATGATATATTTGAGTGGAATGTCAGTAGTAAGCCTTACCTGGTTGTTGAGGTTCAGGAAGCGGATATGGTTGCTTCCGATTACGGTTTCAGGAATCACTTTCCCATAGTTGCCGACCGGTTTGCACCGGACGACAATAGTGGGGTTACCTTCAAGAAGCTCAATTTTTCTGAACAACATAAGAGGTTTGAAATACCGTTCGTACTGAAAAAAGCGGGGAGCATAGTCAATGACCCTGTACCTTCCTTCCTCTGATTCGAATTCGGTAACCAGAATATTAGTGTTCTTAAGATAATACTGGAATGACCTGAAATCATTTGCTGCAGGGGAAACACTGAATTCCCCTCCTTTCTTTTTGTCGAGTAACGATCCGAAAACAAAGCTGCTGTCAAAACCGGGCATACATAACCAGTTGACATTGGCCTTTATATCAATATATGCGAGGTACGAACAGTTTCCAATTACCCCGAAGTTATACTTCTTCCCCATTTACATTTTTTTAAGATTTTGCCTGATATACAACCCTTTGAGGAAAAGGAATTTCAATCCCTTCCTTGTCGAAGGCTACTTTTATCCTTTTCCTGAATTCTCCTGCCACTTCCCACTGCATTAAGGGTTTTGTATCACCCAGTATCTTTACCACGATAGATGAATCGGCAAATTCATCAACCCTCAGGAACTGAGGCGGAGTAAGGATCTTGTCTCTGAAATCAGGGTCCTGTGCAAGGTCATTGCCAGTCCGGTTGATTACCTTTATCACATGGTCGAGGTCTGAGCTGTACGAAACGCCTATGTCAATATTCACTCTTGAATACTTCCTTGTCAGGTTCGACACCACTTTAATCTCTCCGTGAGGGATATGATGCACTGTCCCATTCAGATCCCTGAGAGTCGTCTTTCGAAGGCTTATGTCCTCTACCAGCCCTCCTTCGTCATCAATCTGTATTACGTCGCCAATCCTGTACTGGTTTTCGAGTATGATGAAAAGACCTGTGATCACATCCCTTATCAGGTACTGCCCTCCGAAACCAAAGGCAAGTCCTACGATACCGGCACCGGCAAGCACGGGACCAATCTTGAGCCCTGCTTCCTGAAGGACCATCAGAACGGCAAGGGTAATGATGGCAATCCTCATGGCACCTTTAAAGATCATTATGAGAGTGTCTTCCCTTTTCTTCTCTGCTTCAGGTGGCTGCGATGGGTCAGCCACTACTGCAATCCTTATAGTCCGGATTATGATCCGGCCAAGTACTTTGTTAAGAATCCAGGCTCCGGCAGCAATAAAAACTATTTTAATTCCATGATTAAGTAACCATGGCAGAATCGTTTCACTCCATTTCAATGTAAGTTCTTCCATAGTATGTTTTATATTATTGAATAATGTTCATAATTGCATTATTTGAAAGCAGATACCGGAATGAGAATGACTGTCTCGGCTTGTATTTTCTTCAGGGTAAAGTTCTCCGGTTTTTATCTGCAGATGCCTGGATCGCAATATAATACAAATCCGGTACATATACAAACCTCAGCTGGCTTTTGCGGCAATATCCATAGACCCATCGGTGAACACTCATTTTTGACAGGCTTGGATTCACCTTGAAGAACAGGTACTTAATGTGAAGGTGGAAAAAATAGCAAGGACAGGCTCTTCAGAATACGGACAGAAATGCTATCTTAATATCAAATTTTTAACCTCCGGGCCATGAAGCGCTCTGAACTGATTGACAGGTTTTTTCATTATATCGACCTCGAAAGTGATCTGGACGATTTTACTACTATCCACAAGATAATAGAGAATGACCTGGTCTTCAAGGGTACAAACCTGTGGATCCTTGTTTTTGCCATCATTATTGCATCTGTTGGGTTAAATATGAACTCTACAGCTGTAATAATAGGCGCAATGCTTATCTCTCCCCTGATGGGACCAATTAACGGTATGGGATACAGTATTGCAACCTATAACTTTGAACTGTTCCGCCGGTCGGTTAAGAATTTTATTTTTGCTGTTGTTGCCAGTCTTGCAGCTTCAACAACATATTTTGCTATTTCCCCCATATCCACTGCTCATTCCGAGTTGCTTGCCAGGACAAGTCCGACCATTTACGACGTTCTGATAGCTCTCTTTGGCGGACTGGCCGGTATAGTAGCCATAAGCAGCAGGAAGAAAGGGAATGTCATTCCCGGAGTGGCAATCGCCACAGCTCTCATGCCGCCTTTATGTACAGCAGGGTATGGCCTCGCCACAGCCCAGTTCCAGTATTTCTTCGGCGCCATTTATCTCTTCACAATAAACACAGTTTTTATTGCCATCTCTTCGGTTGTCATTTCACAGATACTTAAGTTTCCAATAACCACACTGGTCGATGAAGCCAGGAAGAAGAGAGTTAACAGGCTGATTTCCCTGGTTATAGTTCTCGTTCTCTTTCCAAGTATTTATTTCGGATATAACCTTGTAAGGAAAGAGCGTTTTTCTGAAAACGCTTCGCGTTATATCCAGAATATCAGATATGTTGACGGCAACTTTCTTCTTAACCATGAAGTGGATCCCGACAAAAGGTCCATAAGCCTTGTTTATGGCGGAACAATGATGGATGAGGATCAGAAAAGCATGATCATTCAGAAAGCTGAAGATTTTTCTCTCGACAATGCAAGAATAGAATTCAGGCAGGGATTTGCCCTTGATGAACTCAGCCTTTCGGGAAGCGGGGAGCTGAATAACCTCCGGCAGGAAATTGAAAGGCTCAATGCCCTTTTGAGCCAGAAAGAGTCGGTTCTCGACAGTATTCAAAGCAGAAACTACCTGGGTAGGGAGATACTCGATGAGATAAGGATCATGTATCCGGGGATTACAAATTGCTCTTTCGGTAACACATATTTTTTCAGCGATACCATTCCCGAGCCTGGTATTGAAGAAATAATTGTATTCTCAGCAAAGAACCAGAAATTAAGTGTTTCCGACAGGGACAAGATTCATAAATGGCTCCGGACGCGATTGAAAACACAAAACATCAGGGTCATATATCAGGATTGACCTGCACTTTTCTCTTTTTATGTCTTTGAAGGTAGAGCCTGAAAAGAAGTATATAAAGAGCAAGGGGCAGGAAGATGTTAAGTATGACAATGGCAATAAATCCCCCGCCGTAGATAAACAGTACTGATGCAAAAAGGATCAGGGAGTCAATAAGCAGCGACATCTTAAGCGCCTTGAACCTAAGTCCATTGTATTCGGCACCTTCCTTCCTTTCAGCTGAGAATGCTATAAGGATAAGTCCAGTAAGCAACACAAGTATTACCAGTTCATCGGCAAAATTGGTTGTAAAGCCGGTAAAGAATTTTGTCTTCACGAAAGAAGAAACAAGCGCGAACACCGGTATCCTGAACCTTAAGTCAAAGGCAAAATAAAAAATCGCCAGGGTCAGGCCGGCAATCGTCAGCACTATACCCGGCAATCTGAACCTGTATGAAAGCAACATGTTTCCGGTGGTTTTATCTTTAGCTTCTACCATTTGGCTATCTGTCCGTTACCCCAGAACATAAGTTTAGTAAGCAGTCCGAAACGTCTTTTCTCAGCTTCAGGCATTTCTTCATACAACCTGCGGGCCACAGGTTCCCATTTTTCAGCTATGGGAGCTGTCCTGGCTGCAAGTTCTGCAGGAGACTCAGGTTGACTCAGATGAGTCGACTTAACGCCTTCCATGTCGGTGATCTTTACAATAGCTCTTGGAACATCCATAAAGGGACAAGGCTGGAGGAAGTTGTCAGAAAAAGGTTTATGCTTCCTGAAGTTCCTGAAGAAAGGAGAACGCAGAGCTTCAAGCAACGACATTTCATTGATATTGGAGTCGGAATAATGGCAGAAGGCACATGGTTCAAGGTCGCCGTTGGCATTGATATGGGCAAAGTCATTACCTGCAGCCACGCATCCTATTGATTTGTGACCGCTGTTGGGGAAATCAACGATTGTGAATTTCTTTCTCCTCTGGTAATCCTCAATTTTGTTTTTAACCCATGCCCTCTGTTCTGCGTCACAGCAAAGTGATACATCCGCATCCTTACCGATGGGAAGGTAGGTGAACATCCATCCGAACCAGGCTCCCTTTTCCCTGAGGAAGTCGAGAAACTCATCGCTGCTTACAGTCCTGTAATTACCCGAATGATAGCAAACAGAGAATCCGAATCCGAGGTCATATTTTCTGAGGATATCCATGGCGGCAATGACCTTGTCGTAGGTTCCCCTGCCTCTCCTCATATCGGTATCTTCGCGGTAGCCCTCAATACTCAGATATACATTGAGGTTGCCAAGCCTTTCCATCTCAGCAGCAAAGGCATCATCTATAAGAGTGCCGTTGGTGAATATCCCGAAGGTAAGCCGGTTGTGTTTTCTGCAGAGCTTAAGAATATCATCCTTTCGCATGAGAGGTTCTCCACCTGTCATCAGTATCTCTATTACTCCCAGTTTTCTGGCATCGGTAAGAAGCTCATCGAGCTTCTCATAAGAGAGATTACTGTTCTTACTGTAATCGGCGGCCCAGCAGCCTTTGCACTTAAGATTACAGGCACTGGTGGGATCGATCATCAGAAGGCGGGGGAGTACGGCTTTGTACTTCCAGTTAAGGTATAACCTGTTGGGAATATAAAACAGACCATCAATGGTAAGGAAGTTAAAAAGACTCTTCACCTCGAAATAGCGGTAGAGCTTGTAGACAAAGTTTTTATGATGAGGGTATCGGGGGATGTCCTTGAGGACACCCCCAATATGCATTTGCTTCATTTATCAGTTTATGTTGGCTTAAACCGGAGTATACCGATCAGTCGTTCTGGGCACTTGCGAAAATCGGGAAGTAGGCGGTTGAGTTGTCATCAAAAGTAAACTCCATGCCTACAAGACCGAACCTGTGATTTGCAACGTACTTAATCTGCTTTACTCCGAATTTGTTGGGGTTTTCTTCTATCTCCATTGCTTTTATAAGCATGCCTCCCCAGTAATAGTCGTTGTCGGTCGATTTGCTTACTACCGTCCTTTTCCCACCTCCGTTTATGGTATAGGAATCACCTACTTTGGAATCATACTTGACAATTACACCGGGTTCAAGACCATTGATGCTGGATATGCCTTCCGAAGTGATTTTCATCTCTATATCGGTTATAGTCACGTTGTTCCCGTTGACAACAGTCTGGGGATGATTCATCAGGATATTCTTGATGTTGCTGTTTGTTATAAC
>JAVEZD010000105.1:0-8052 GCA_034003165.1 Bacteroidales bacterium
GAGAAGAAAAAGGGTACTCAATATCAGCAAACAAAACCTGACGGTGATTCCGACTTCAGGAGAAAGAAAAAAAGAAAGAGGATAACCAAGGAGAAAGAACAGGTTCCTCTTGCCAAGCCGGTTACTCAGGATAAAAAGGAAAAGCCCGGGACCAAGAAAGTGGCAAGGAAGAGACCCATCAGAGCAGAGGTGGATGAAGAGGCAGTACAGAAACAGATAAAGGAGACTCTTGCCAGGCTTACCACAAAGGGAAAATCGAGAGGTTCAAAATACCGCCGCGAAAAGCGCGATGCCATCAGTCAGAAACACCGTGAGGTGGAAGACAAGATGGAGCTTGAAAAGAATATCCTTAAGGTTACCGAATTCGTTTCAGTGAACGAACTTGCCTCCATGATGGATATCCCGGTCACCGAAATCATCTCAACATGCATGAACCTTGGCCTTTTTGTTTCAATCAACCAGCGTCTCGACGCCGAGACGATGTCGTTGCTTGCCGATGAATTCGGCTACAAGGTTGAGTTCGTCAGTGCCGAACTGCAGGAAGCTGTCAGAGAGGAAGAGGATGATGAAGCTGACCTTAAACCAAGACCTCCCATAGTAACTGTAATGGGACATGTTGACCATGGAAAGACAAAACTTCTCGACTATATAAGACGTACAAACGTAATAGCAGGTGAAGCAGGAGGCATCACCCAGCATATCGGAGCCTACCTCGTTGTCCTCGATGACGGAAGGCAGCTTACCTTCCTGGATACTCCCGGCCACGAGGCATTTACTGCCATGCGTGCAAGAGGAGCCCAGATCACCGATATAGCCATTATTGTTGTTGCTGCCGACGACGGGGTTATGCCCCAGACTGTTGAGGCCATCAACCATGCTTCAGCAGCCGGCGTGCCTATTGTATTCGCTATTAACAAGATAGACAAACCCACTGCCAATCCCGAAAAGATCAAGGAGATTCTGGCAACCATGAATTACCTTGTTGAGGACTGGGGAGGAAAATACCAGTCGCAGGAGATATCCGCAAAGAACGGTCTTAATATTGACCTCCTTCTCGAAAAAGTACTCCTTGAAGCCGAGATGCTTGATCTTAAAGCCAACCCCGACAAGCCGGCTATTGGCACAGTGATCGAGTCATCGCTCGACAAAGGCCGGGGTTTTACAGCAACGGTCCTTATCAAGGCAGGTACCATGAAGGTGGGAGATGTTATTCTCGCAGGAAGCTGCTTTGGCCATGTAAAGGCAATGTACAACGAACGCGGCAACAAGATCACAGAAGTCGGTCCCGCTACCCCCGCCCTTATACTGGGACTTAACGGAGCACCACAGGCCGGCGACAAATTCAATGTGATGGAAAGTGACAGGGAAGCCAAGGACATTGCCACAAAACGTGCCCAGCTCCAGAGAGAACAGGGACTGCGTACCCAGAAACATATCACCCTCGATGAGATCGGACGAAGGATAGCCATCGGTAACTTCCAGGAGCTTAATATAATAGTTAAAGGTGATGTCGACGGATCTGTCGAGGCTCTCAGCGACTCACTTATCAAACTGTCAACACCTCAGATCCAGCTTAACGTAATACATAAGGCCGTGGGCCAGATATCAGAGTCTGATATACTTCTGGCTGCCGCCTCAAACGCCATTATAGTAGGCTTCCAGGTACGACCATCATTAAGTGCCAGGAAACTTGCCGAGAAGGAAGAAATTGACATTCGCCTCTACTCGATTATCTATGATGCCATTGAGGAGATAAAGGCTGCCATGGAAGGCATGCTCGTTCCCGAGATGAAGGAAGAGATTGTTGCCACACTCGAGATCCGCGATATATTCAAGGTTACTAAGGTCGGAACCGTAGCCGGCTGTTACGTCAAAGAGGGCAAAATAACCAGAAACACCAGGGTAAGGGTAATACGCGACGGTATTGTCATCTATACTGGCGAACTGGGCTCACTGAAACGTTTCAAAGATGACGTGAGAGAAGTGACCGGTGGATATGAATGCGGTCTTAACATAAATAATTTCAACGACATCAGAATAGGCGATATCGTTGAAGGATACCAGGAAGTAGAGGTTAAAAAGACCCTGTAAAGGATTTACAGGAGTCCCTTGTACTTTTCTGCATCAAGCAACCCGTCGGTCTCAGAAGGATCAGTCATTCTGATCTTAATCATCCATCCTTCTCCGTAAGGATCCCTGTTGACTATCTCAGGATTATCAGCCAGTGCCGGATTGACCTCAAGGATCTCTCCTCCTACAGGCATGAACATATCCGATACAGTCTTAACGGCTTCAATGGTTCCGAATACCTCTTCCTTCTTAAGAGTCTCCCCGAGAGTCTCAATTTCAACAAATACTATGTCTCCTAATTCGCCCTGTGCGAAATCAGTTACCCCAACATAACCGGTCTCACCTTCAACGCGAAGCCATTCGTGATCTTTTGAGTAAAGCAAATTTTCCGGAACGTTCATGTCTATGATGGATTTAGTTGATATTTTTTATTCCTTATTTTTCAAGTCTGAATTCAAATGTAAAGATTTTTTTTTACAAATCATTCCGCACCTTAATTTTCAGATGCTGCTAATCACCTTACTGAACAAGGGTAAATTTAAGGCTGAAGCCGAAGTTGGTGTTCGAAGTCGGAAAGGTATTTGCAACAAAAGGATTATTCATTGTATGATCGGCAAAAACCTGAAGGTTGAACCTGTCGCTGAGGACATAATCCGCTGTTAGTCCCGCAGTAAACACCTTCTGCCCCACCATGGGCTGATTGACACTCTCCACGAGTTTCCGGGCAATGGTCTTGTTATCCCTGACCGAGAGATCAAACCTGAGGTTAAGATCACTCTTTAAAGCCCTCTGCCTGCCTCCCGAATTAAGAATTATCTGCACATCATCAAACCTGTAACCTGCTCCTATAACCAGTTCATTGATCCTGGCATCGGCAATCTGGTTACTTGTTAGATTCAGCGACACGGTCCTCGACTTCCGCCATTCAAACCTGGTGGTAAGACTGTTCTTCCAGTTCATGTCAACATTAATGAGCGGACTGAACTGCTCGTTAATGGTGACAACATTTATTTCATACTGCTGGATGAAATTGTCCTGAAGATCCCTAATCCTGCTTACCCCGTCATCATCGGGCGACCAGCTCAGATTGGTAGTATACGATCCTATCTGATATGTGCTGCGGTACTGGTGCGATATTATAACAGATCTGAACAGGTTTTGCACAAAGGGGAATTTGGTAAGCCCGTCAAAGTTGATCCTCCAGTTTGGCATCATCCTCATGGCCGACGGGAAGAGGTCAAGACCCACCTTTGAAGGATCAGACCGTGTATAGGCTGCAAAGAAAGCAGGTATAAGCACTTCCTTTGATGTGGGTCCGTAACCGCTTTTATAGGGCCCGGCCAGAGCCTCTCCGGTAACAGGGTCAAGCTCCGGATTATAACCCGGATCGATCTTCATCCTCTCTTCTGCCCTGCGTTCTGATATTATCAGGGTGTTGTTCCTGAAAGCTTCGAAGGCCGGTGATACATAATCGTTACCTTTTGTTACCTTCTCAAAAGCTGTACCCCAGCTTATTATTGATATTGAGAAATTACCCGAGATCATCCTGTTACGGGTGCTGTCGGGGAAGTTACCGTTGCGGTCGGCCAGATAGTATGCGCTTACAGTCTCAAGATACCGCCTGTCAGCGTTCAAATCTATCCTTAGTCCCGTAAAGGGCTCAACAAGCGCTCTTACCGACAGTTCCCTGCGTGTATCGTATGATGCCGGAGTATTGAGAAGGGTATCCCTCGACAGCCAGTTTTTTGAAACGGCCCTGTCGAAAAAGCTCTGATCGCTGTAACCAAGGATAAAGGGCCATCCGGGAGCCAGAGCATTGTCTCGTGCCGACAACCCTAGAAAACTTGTCTCCGGAAGGTATCCTGGCAGAAACTGCCCCCGTGCCGAAGTCTGGTTAATGCTTACCGACCTTACTCCCATAAGTGCCCTTGCAAAATACTCAGCTGTGACTATCAGAGGACTTCTCTTTTTGAGAACCCTGCCCTCGATGGTAACAACGGTTCCTGCTGCCTCTTCAGGTGATGTGAAGTTGATCCTGTTCTCACTTACTATGTCAACCGTACCTTTCAGCTCTGTTCCATCCTTCTTTATTACCTTGATCGTAACATCTTCTGTGCGCAGGTTATGCACTATTCCTCTTACAGCACCCGGTCTGAAGCTCACATTTTCCCTTGTATAGCTTACAGTCTTCATCTCTCCTTTCATCCTTGCTGTATAGTCGGGTCGTGTATTGTTCTCTATGTTCTTAAGAAACTTCGACTTACTGTAAATGGTAGCAAGGTTTCCCGTTGCCATAAAAGCCATCTCACTGTGGTTCTTGATGGTGTTACCCAGATTTATATCCATGCTGTCGGGATAAAGAGATCCGGCCAGCCAGGTAAAATCCGCTCCATACCTTACATTGGCTGTCACCCACGACAGCAAGGGCAGCTTGTTGACAGGAAGGTTATAGGTTACGTTGACAAAATGATTATATGAGGTTGTCCTTCCGAAATTCCTGAGATTGATAAGCACAGAATCCCTCCAGTTCTCATAATCAGACTGGTACCTTCTTCTGTCAACACCTCCTGAAGGTTCATCAATCCTTGCAAGGTTGGTCGACGAAAAGTCGACCTTTAGCTGACGGGTGAGATCATACTTTATATCAAATATCCTGCTTAACTCAAAATCCTTTCTGAATGAAGGCTTTATCTTAAGATACGGATTATTGATGTTCCTTGTCTTTATCTCATTGTAGTTTCTCGACAGATCGGTCCTGAATGACAGACTCCTCGGAAGATAGTAGAAGTTAAAGTCTTTAACTATCCTGAAAACCGGTGAATTAAGGAACCCGACATTTTTAAACGGCAGAACATTGGTTGGCTGGGCATCATAGTTGTAGTTAATCCCGGCCTTGTAGTTCTTTTCCAGATCGGTCTCAATCCGTGTATTGCTTCTGTAAACCTCATTATAGGTATAGTTCACACTGAAGTTTGAAAGGTTCCACAGCTGGGGTTTATCTGTTCGTCTTGCCACACCCGCATTATTGATAGACAAGGTTTTTCTTCGTGAGAAATCTTCAGCGATGGCCAGTATTGAATCCCTGCTTTGCCTGTCTTTTGCCTCTTCGAGAGCATCATCGAGCAGTATATCAGGATCGAGAGGATTATACTGTGGCCTTACACGGGTCTCGGAGTAACCAACATATACAGGAAGTCTAACCCCTGTCTCCTCGGGAAAAAATTTCCCCAGGTCGAGGTTTGAGGATACGTCATATTTAAGGATCTCCTCCCTGCTTCTTTCATTAACCTTTTTTTCAATGCTTCCCCATCCGGGAGTACTGGCCTGCCCTACCATGTCGAGGGTACCAAAATCGGCCAGCCTTGCCTGCAGATGGGCATTGGCGGCCCATCCTCCGTTTTCTATGAAGTCGCTTAGCCTAAGCTCATTTATCCATATCTCACCCGACTTGGGAACACCGTCATCATTATCAGGGTCTCTAGTCTTTATAGGATTCCTGACACCTGCCATGATAACCCTTACATTGCTCAGGTTAGGATTACCAGATATGGATATCCGGGCATTGCCTGAATGGTATACAAATACATCGGTCATAGCAAGCGACGACCCCGGCTCCTGCATCCTGCGGTTTCTTTCCTTCTTTGCTTCCTGCAGAAGCGAAAGATCAATATTGAAACTATTGTCTTCGGGCCACACAAGAGCTCTTGAATCATCATCCTCGTTGCTGTATTTCCCCGGTTGAGTAAGCTTAAGGGGTATCTCATACTCATAGAAGTTGCCTTTATAGTCAGAGCCTATCCTTATAAAAGCCGTCAGCTCATCATCATAGAGCGGCTCCCCGATAAGGGCTTCGGCATGCACTTCCATCCTTAACCTCCTGTATTGTCGTATATCGAGGTTCACATTTCTGAAGGCTGCCCTTGCATCGCCGTCTTCCAGATTCCTCACCCTCAGCACCATCGACTGCTCGTTTAGTTGCCTGAGCTGCGGATTCTGAGGATCAATGATGCGGTCAAACCCCGGAGGCAGTACATAGTTCACAGGCAGCTTCCCTGCGTTCTCCTCAATGCTTACCGAACTGATCTCAAAGGTCCCATCTGAAGCCTCAGGAATGGTTACCCTTTCGCCACCCTCCATAAACGAGATATTGTATTTTCTCCATTCAGCCCTTACCAGATCAAGTTTTGCAAAGCGCATGATTACCGGCTGCCTGAAGTTCTTCATAAAAACCCTCATGAACCTGATCGACTTGAAGTCCCTGATGGGGCCGACAACCTTCTCGTATTCAGTAACAGGTATCTTGAACTGGTACCACTTAACCTTCGACTTCAGGGTATTGGGAAATTTAGCTTCATATTCAATCTCATCGACGATATAGTTGTGTCCCACCTTCATGTCTTCAGGACGTATGCTGACACGGTACTGGTAATAACTCTCGGTCTCACTGAGTGTATTATCCCTGTTAATGTCCTCCATGTCGGGCAGAGTCGATCCTGAAGTCGGATAGGTCTCATCCGACATCTCGGATGTGGGGGAGTTGCGTTCGGGACCGTTATACTTCTTGTACCTCTCGAGGATTCCAAGCCTTTGAAAATCATAATCCGAACCACGGAAATAGTGAAAATCGTCATTCGAAGGGTCCCTGCGGATCTCTTCAAAGGCATCGGGGTTTAGTATCTGACCCGATCTCTCAAGATAGTCTTCAAAGAAAGATTCCTCTTCCATGTTTCTCAGACCGTCGAGTCCTACATCCTGGTACATCCTCGATTCAACTGCGTTGTCAAAGGCATGAACAACGGCCTGAACTGTGGGAACCCTTCCCCATGCCGTTGTATCCACATTCTTCACTTCATCTGTTCCCGGCAGGCCATTCTCAAAACTCTTCCTTGAGTCACGAAGGATATCTTCAGAAATATTTCCAAGGTTGAAATACAGATCTCCGCCGGCATGCTCAGGATCCTCAACAAAAGGATCCATGACCCAAAATTTGATATACTGGACATTTGCCGTTTCGAAATCACTTGTCAGGACCTCTCTCATTACACCGCCCCAGCGTGTTTCCGGATCAGCAAGACTTCCATCCTCATTCATCCCCTGTGACCAGGGACCCGGATCTGTATCATAGTTATATGCTCCCTTTTCATCAGGATAGAAAGCCATGTTCAGTACTGAGATATTTGCCGGGATACCTGTAGCGCTCTCCTTGAAAGGGAAGATCTCATCCTCATAAACCTCTCTTACAAAGTGACTCGACTGCTCATCGGGATTCTGTTTTATATGGCCAGGAGTGGAGGAACCGTTTCTCAGGAAGAGTGGGTCGATGACATACCATGCCAGCTTAGCCCTGTTGTAACCACTTGCAAGGTTGTTGTTTAACCTTGCCTCCGGAAAGAGATTATCCTGGCCCTGGGGTATACTTGCCATACTCCATGCATTAAACGATTTAAGGTCGAGGGGTATCTCACTGGCTTCAAAATCATCAATATATGAGTTACCTGCCTGGGAGATAGCCCTGGAATGGCCGGGGATGAGATGGGCAAACTCGCCAAAGAAGGAGATGGCCGAAGGGGCTTTGGTCTCAAGCAGCGGAAGCTTGTCTATGATCTTTGTTAGCAGCTGCGATTCTGTTTTATATGATGTATTCAGACCCCAGATCGTGTTTGAGATAGGCTCGTCGCCGAAATTAACCTTTTGTGTATAGGGTCGCTCTGTGAGATGCAGAAAAGTACCGCCTATATTGAAGTTGTCAGAAAAACGATAGTCGAGGTGGGTCCCCAGCAGTGTCTTGGTCTGGAATCCGAAAAACTGGTTGCTTTCAAGAGATACCTGGATGGGTGTCTGTGACTCTATAAGAGCAGGGTTTATAATCCTCACGGTACCCATATTATAGTCGACAGTATAATCGACGTTCTCGGTAAGGGGCACTCCGCCGGCAACAACTTTTACTGCACCCTGGGGGATACTTGTGGCATTAAGCCTTAT
>JAVEZD010000106.1:0-7926 GCA_034003165.1 Bacteroidales bacterium
TATCAGAACTTTTTATTTTTCTTAAGGCTTGAAAAGCAGTTGAGCCGTCTCATTGAGGAACTTTTTGCAATTCATCCAGGTGTGACCTCCATCGGTCACAAAGGTCTGGTGTTTGATTCCTTTTTCATTGAGGAGTGCTGAATATTCCTTGAATACGCCGTAAAGTCCGTCTTCGGAACCGACACCGAGCCAGAACAGTTTAAGCCTTTTATTTGTAAGCTGGGGATCAGCGAAAGGAACTTCGTTGTTCCTGTCAAACTCGTTGGCAAGCATTCCGGGTGCATAGCCGCATACCCATGCGAAAAGTTCGGGGTGACCCAGTCCAAGGTACAGCGAGTTGCCACCTCCTCCTGAGAATCCTGCTATCGCTCTTCCTTCAGGATCGGTTCTTACCCTGTAGTTTTTCTCAACAAAAGGGAGAAGATTTTCCATGAAGTCCTTCTGGAACTCCTGCAGGTTATCCCAGTTTCTGAGCGAACCCGAAGACTTGCTGATTAAGGGGTATGCCCTTACGTATGGCATTACAACAACCATTGGCTCAGCTTTACCCTGTGCTATCAGGTTGTCGAGAATAATGTTTGCCCGTCCCACTTTGGTCCATGTCTCTTCGGTATCTGAACTACCGTGCAGCAGGAAGAATACAGGTAGTTTTTTCTTTGATTTATTATAGCCTGCGGGTGTGTATACGACAACAGGCCTGGCTCCCAGTTCGGGCGACCAGTAATAGGTGTAAGAAACGGTTCCGTGGGGAACATTCTGAATCGTATAAACGGCAGGATCCTTGCCGGGTATTTCTACAAGGCTGTTCTGAAATCCCTCATTGGGGAATACCCATGAGTTTTTCGGGTCCGCCACCTGGATGCCGTCAACGACAAAAGCGTAGGGATAAATATCCGGATCAACCGGACCGAGAGTGATACTCCATACCCCTCCCTCATCTTTTGTCATGGTCTGCTGACCAGATACAAACTGGGTGCTTAGTTTTACACTGTTGGCATTGGGTGCAAAAAAGCGGAATGTAACCATCCTGTCGGCACTAACCTCAGGGGATTCAAAACTCTGACGGCCCATCTGGGCCATTAAGAATGATCCTTCAGCAAAAATGCCAAGAACCAGACCTAAAACAACAAAACAAATTTTTCTCATAACGGGTGTATATTATTTTATTTCACTTTATATCCTTTGACTTTAGTCCTTTAGCATTTCCCCTTATAACTCTTTTTCCGTTTCCAAAATATAAAAAAGAAATCTAATTTCTATAAGAGGCAGGAGTTTTGTTATACCGGCTATTACTGAACATAACAAAAGTAACTAAAAGCATCTGAAAGGTTTTTCTCACCCAAACAATTACCTTCATAATTCTGTTTATGTAGTTGGTAAACCATGAAAATTCAAGCTGATGGCATCAGTACAACAAACAATTTTCGGTCTGAGGGATGAACATATCGCTGAGGGGTTGAATGAAGAATCAATTCCTTCAGATCCCCTTGGGCTGTTTGAATCCTGGCTCGGAGAGGCGGTCAGCAGGGAACTCCCTTCTGCCAACGCGCTGCACCTGGCTACTACGGGACCAGATGGCAGGCCGTCGGGCCGGATAGTATTACTGAGAGGTTACGATGAAAGGGGCCTGGTCTTTTATTCCAATTATGAGAGTAGAAAGGGGAAAGAACTTAAAGCAAACAACAATGCAGCAATGACTTTTTTCTGGGATGCCCTGTTTCGTCAGATAAGGGTTGAAGGAAAGGTTCACATGTTGCCACCGGCCGAATCGGATGAGTATTTCTCGAGCCGTCCACGCGAAAGCCGCATCGGTGCCCTGGCATCTGAGCAGAGCAGGGTACTTGGCGACAGGAATATCCTTGAGCAGAGAATCAATGAGCTTGAAGAAAAGTTCAGTAATGCTGAACCTGAACGACCTTCTTACTGGGGAGGCTATTACCTGGTTCCGTTGTACTATGAATTCTGGCAGGGGAGGGATCATCGCCTGCACGACAGGATAGTTTTCAGAAGGAAAGATGTCGGGGCAAACTGGGAAACGGCACGTCTATATCCCTGAACAACCAGCTACCGGAAGTGATAAGCCCTTATCAGCTTATCGCCCTGTATTTCTTCAGAATCTCCCGTGTGCTCTTCATGAAATCAAAATACTGAGCCCTCTGGTAGGGGACTTCATTCCCTCCATTCTTACGTGAGAGTTTCCCCCTGAAACTTCCAATGTTGTCGTACTGCTTTGAATCCATCCATTTCTCAATATCATTGAGTATGGTACCGATTACCTCTATCTGATTTAGATAGAGAGTACTTACCACCTGAACCGTATCGGCTCCGGCCAGCAGCATTTTTACAACATCTCTACCGCTGAGTATTCCTGAGCTGGTACATACCGATGCCTTTGTATTGCCGTACAGCAGTCCTGCAAATCTCAAAGGCAGCCTTTTATCCTCAGGATTACTGAGGTTATATGGAAACTGATGCTGTTCGGTTTCGGTTTCAATATCGGGCTGGAAAAGACGGTTGAATAATACCACTCCGTCTGCTCCGGCATTCTCAAGGTCGTAAATAAAACTTAAGGGATTGGTGTAGTATGAGCTTAGCTTGACTGAGACGGGAATCTTCACGGATGATTTTACAGCTGTCAGATTTCTTAACTGCCTCTTTTCTGTCTCTCCGTATTCCCTGTCCTGTTTTTCAGGAACTGTATAAAAGTTCAGTTCAAGAGCATCTGCTCCTGTATCCTCAATTTTTCTGGCATATTCAACCCATGACTCATCGTTTACAGCATTAAGGCTGGCAATGACAGGGATTGACACTGATTCCTTTGCTTTTTTAAGATTCAGGAGATGTGCCTCAGGGTATGAGATATCTGACCGTGAGTTTGGGAAGAGTGTAACCATTTCGGCATTTCTTTCCTCATACTCTGTAAGCCTTTCGTGAAGTTCAAGGTTCTCAAGCTGGATCTGCTCCTCAAAAAGGGATTTGTAAACAATGGCTGAAGCACCTGCCTCCTCTATCCTTTTAAGGTTTTCCGGATCGGTTACCAGGTCGCATGCTCCTGCAATTACCGGGTTTTTAAGCTCCAGTCCCAGATACTTTGTTCTTAAGTCTGCCATGGTTTCAAATTTTTAAGTTAGCTAAGAGTTAAATATTAAATTTCTGTTCATTAGAACAGGTGAGCACCCAGTACCCTTTCCTTTCATAACAATTAATAGGGTAAAAAGTTTCGGCCTGACCACCCGGTACTAACTTTTTCTTTTCAATGAAAGGCACTCCTGACTGGACTGCAGCGGTGACAAGTACAACTTTTCTGAAGATCAGGTAAAAATCTGCCACTGACCTTTTAAAGCAATTTTCCGGTAAGTTCTTTTTCCAGTCTTATCGCTTCCGGAAACAGGATGTTGTTCTCAAGATGAATATGTCTGTGCAGATCATCCCTGAACTCCTTCAACTGATCGAGGGTTGCCCTGTAAGTGGTACAGGCATCTTCGGGGATACTGAAGTTTTGTGATAATTCAGAAATCCTGTCAAATCTTCTTCCTTCATTTTCATGTTCTGCCAGCATCATGCTGACAGGATTTGATACCGAACCGAAATCCGGTCGTCCAACCTGTGATCCATCCTTTGATACCCTGACCATCTTCCGGATGTATGGAAACAATATAATTTCCTCCTTCTGCATATGCGTGGTAAGGTCCGCAGCGGAACCTCTGAATAATTCCCTGATTTCCAAAAGCTCCGGATGCCTTGAACCGTGAACATCGCAAATCTTGTCGAGACTTTGCCTGAGAAAAGGAATATGATTTTTTACATATGAATGATGCCTTCTCTCAATGTAATCACTTAACTCATCCGGAACCAGACTGTTTATGTATTCAGTATCCGGATCATTATTCTCCGACAGCTTCTCAAGTTTTATGATAAGGGTGTCTGCATCAATACCAGCCTCACTGCAGGCTTCAAAGATTGTTTTGCTGCCTCCACAGCAGTAGTCTATATTGTATTCATTCAACAACAGGGCAGTCTTTAAATTGAAACGTACCACTTCTCCAACGGATGTATTTCCTGAAATTTTCATAATACATAATATTAATAAAGGCAAATATACAAATTTTGTATAAAAGATAAAAAGATCCGTAAATATTTAAAAGATCCGGGATTTAATACAATGGGAGATATTTTACCTGAGGACTAAGTTCTTAGGCCGGTATTGCTGGTAAAACAAAAGGAGTTCATCACAAAGCTTTTTAAGGCTCTGGTGTGAACTCCCTTCTTCTGCTGATTGTAACATGGAAATCCAAAGGATCTCCAATAGTCTTAATGACAGTTTGTAATTCCGATTGTGATCATTCCTGTGTAGTACGAATAGGTAAGAACTCCCATGTAATGAGTTCCCTGGTCGCCGACAAGATGGTAGTGCCAGGTCAGATACAAATGGTCAGTGAAATACCATTTGTCGATTTCCCTTATCCTGAAAGTCTCACCGGTCATCCCGCTTGTGACTTCTCCCTTAAGCTGGTCTGTTTCCCATGTGAAATAGCCATTTTGGTCATAATGAATAACATAATGCACTTTGATATACCCACCTTCTAGAATATCGACCAGTTCATCACCACAAAATACGGGACTCCAGTATTGAGATTCAACCCAACCCTGTTCAGTTCTTTTTGTCTTATCCTGGGCGAAGACCTGGTTCAGGGCAATTCCTGCAATGAGGAACATACAAATAAGAATTAACTTTCTTTTCATGTCAGATAGTTTTGGTTAATAATTCTGCCAGAAAAGTTATGACTATTGTCAGGGACCGGATTTGCCAGTTGTCCCGTTTTTTGTTCTCAGAGTTGCAGAATGGAAATATTTAAAGCGGGGATGGGTCAATACCGACTCCAGAGGACTGGTGTTTTCTGATGTCACTTGGATGTACCCCAAATTCGCCTGTAAAAATCCTGCTGAAGTGTGAAAGATTCCTGAATCCTGTTTTATACGCAGCCTCCGAGACTGAAATTTCAGGATTGATAAGCAGTTCCCTGGCCTTATTAAGTCGCATGGAACGGATATATTCAGCCAGAGTCTTATCAGTAAGTGATTTGAATTTGCGGTATAACTGTGTACGGCTCATGCCCATTTCCAGGCATAATTTTTCTATTCCGAATGATTCATCCGCCAGATTATGTGATATTATATCTCTCAACTTACCCATAAAGGTATCCTCAAGTCTGAAATTGAAATCGAAGGGAGGATCGGAATGGACAAATGAGTATCGTTCACGGAGCCTTTTTCTAGAGTTGAGAAGGGATCTAAGCTGAACTGCAAGCTCTTCCCTGCTGAAGGGTTTTGGGATGAAGGCATCAGCTCCGCTACCGATACCTTCAAGCCGTGATTCGTGGTCTGACCTGGCTGTAAGAAGCACAAAGGGGATATGGCTTGTCCTGAAATCATTCCTGACTTCCCTGAGGAGGCTGAATCCATCCATCCCCGGCATCATTACATCGCTTACTATCAGGTCCGGCACCATAAGACAGGCCTTCTGCAGCCCTTCCTGTCCGTCGGATGCTGTCTCCGTTCTGTACTCAGTGCCCAGGAATGAAAGCAAATACGAGGTCACATCAGGATTGTCCTCGACAATAAGAAGCAATGGTTTGTCATCATGTTCCATCACCATGGTGCCATTCTCTTTTTTACTTACTGTGGGGATAAGGAATTGGTGCGGTTCAGTGTATTTGCCTGTAATTGGTTCCGGAAACTCTTCATAAGGAGCCTCTTCACTGACAGGAAGCGTAACAGTGATTTCAGTACCGGTGCCAAAAACACTTTCAGCAGTTATTGTACCTCCGAGCAGTTTGACAAGCTCCCTGGTGATTGCCAGTCCCAGTCCCGATCCTGTTCCTGTGTCTGAAACACGGTAATAGCGGTCAAAGATGTTGGGAAGATGGGTTTCGGGGATGCCGGGACCGTTATCACTTACAGCAATAACAAATCTGCCTTCGGCTGATATTCCGGTTGAAACACTTACCAACCCCGGAGAATCACAATATTTAAGAGCGTTTGATATCAGATTGGAGATTATAAGCATTAGCTTATCACTGTCATAGTCCATAACCAACTCCGGATCATGCCTGGCAAAAGAAAGATCTGTTCCTGAAGAATCGGCAACTGATCTGAATAATTCGACAATATGTCCTATGAAGACGTTTATTTTTCCACGGATCATCTTTACAGGCATTGCACCGGCCTCGAGCTTTGACAGGTCAAGGATCCGGCTGACCAGCGAAAGAAGGATATCTGCATTCCTGTTAATCTTTTCGCAACCTTCATCGAGCCATTTTTCAGGTTCCCGCCGGATCAGGTCGGTCATTCCGCTGATTATGGTAAGCGGAGTGCGGAATTCATGGGTAATGTTGGTATAAAACCTGGTCCTGGCTTCTTCGAGTTCTTTAAGCCTGTCTTTTTCAAGCTTTTCGAGCCTAACCTTCTGGTCAATGAAATTAAGTACAAACAAAGTGGCAAATCCCGATATCCAAAGCAGGTTTATTACAAACAAAGAGATATTAAGTTCGGGAGTCATTGCTTCCGGTACTTTCAGATAAGGGTGTAGAAGGCCGGCAGTGATCACCGTAACGACATATACAAGGTAGATTGCTACAGTATGGGCTTTTCTTTTCAGGTTCAATGAGAAAAAGACCAGAGCCAGTCCCACGAAAATCAGACCACCGGAATAAGGGATTCCTCCGAGCTTAAGGATGGCAACAAGTGTGGCTGCAGCCACCAGGATCTGGTCGATGAAGGTATGTACAACTGAAATCTTACGTGCGAAAATAATAGTAATGACTCCACCCTGAAGAAATACCAACACCAGAAACAGACCATAATAAGTAATGATCCTTAGTTCCGGAAACTTCATGTGATAAACTACCGTAAGTACCAGGATCATAGTCGTTACCGCCACACTTGAGATCCATGTGATCTTTTTCTGTGCAAGTGTATTTTCATCGATCCCCGGATAACTCAGAAGCCTTGTTATCCACCTGTTAACTCTGCCGGATGCTGAAGGATTCAACATACAGAATTTTTAGTCCATACAAGTTATGAAATTATAAGGAAAGAAAGATCAGGTTCAGGATGAAAAACAACTGCCGGACGACTGTCTGATCAGCCTGTGATTCTGAGTATGAGTAATTATCCGGACCCATTTCCCGGTTTGCTATAAATTGCAAAATGTCGGGTTGGAAAGGGTTTGAATAACTAAGTTTTATTAATTTTAATTTTGTAGCCCACGGGTTTTAAAAATTCTGTTTTGTATAGGTAAAATGCAATAAATCAAATGAGTACAGAAGTAAATCATAATGTTGCCGTTCACAGGACTGGATTCGTCTCCTCGGTGTCGTTGTTCATTGTTACCCTGGTTACTTTTGGCCTGGCAATGACGGCTGTACCAAAATCGGGACCCTTTTGTACCGGCAACTGTATTGAGTATCCTTATACTGACAGTCTTGACTTCTACCCCGGTGATTATTACTGGATGTATCTTGCTGTTGTTCAGCTGGCCGTATGGTTGGTTTTTATGATATCGGTTCATTATAATTACCTGAAAAACAAGAGCGTATTCGGATTTACCGCTGTCGTTTTTGCATCCTTGTCAGTGGTTATACTGTTTTCCGACTATTTTATTCAGTTTTCGGTTGTCCCTGTCAGCCTGATGAAAGGAGAAACCGACGGAATAGCTCTGCTCACGCAGTATAACGACCATGGGATTTTTATTGCAATGGAAGAGGCCGGTTACATAATGATGAGTGTTGCCTTTATGTTTATGGCCCTTGCTGTCAATGCCGGCAGCAAAGCGGAGCGCTGGCTTAAAAGGATTTTTCTTTTTCCCTTTGTTGTTTCAGTTATTCTTTTTGCCTGGTTCTCAATAAAATTCGGAGCCGACAGGAG
>JAVEZD010000107.1:0-2241 GCA_034003165.1 Bacteroidales bacterium
GGCATCATAGCAAGAAATCCGAAATCTTTAACCTCTGGATTGAAAGAGTGCATAAGACCGAATAACAATGCAGTCATCACCAGCGGAAACCATCTGTTTTTTACCAGTATACCAAATCCCTGCATCAGATAGCCCCTGAAGAGGACTTCCTCAAAAGCTGCCTGGAAGGGGACAAAAAGGACCGATATGACTGCAAGGACAAGCAGAGTCATAGAGGTGTTGTTCAATCTGAAATTGCCGGGATCAGCTTTGAGGTAGATGAAAAGGTAAAGTCCGGAGAGCATCAGCCATACTCCTGCCGATATAAAAAACCTGTCCCACCTGATCTTCCTTCCGCCGTTAATAACTGTTCTGAAAAGCCTTCCATGAAGAGGCTTCATAAGCAGGACAAAGGCCAGAAGTCCGGCCATAAAAGGAAATAGCATAACAAAAAACCCCATATTGGGATTGAGTCCCAGGACACTCAGGTCATTAGGATTGGATGCCAGCTCGCCAATAACGCCGGGGTCGGCCTGGGCTTTCAGAAAAAAGGCTATGCCAAGTGGCAGTGCGCCAATAGTATTTGATACCACCAACACTGCGGCAAACATTATTACATATCTCCATATGGCATTTTTGCCCTTAAAGGACGATTCAAGGTGGTACATATAACTCATTGTCAAAATTCTGAACTGGATCCTTTCGGATAATTAATATTATAGTGAAGACCTATGCTCTGCTTGCGGTTTTTTGCCATTTTTATTATCATATAACCCACATTTATTAGGTTCCGGAGCTCACATATCTTCAATGAAATAAGGGATCTCTTGTACAGGCTCTCGGTTTCCCTGTAAAGTATTTCGAGCCTTACAAGTGCACGTTCAAGACGCAGATCTGACCTTACTATCCCAACATAGTTGCTCATTATCATCTGAACCTCCTTCAGGCTCTGGGTGATAAGAACCATTTCCTCCAGATGGGTGGTACCCTTGTAGTCCCAATCGGCTATCCTCTCCTCAAAGTCCGATTCATCACCGACTCTCATGGATGAGTGCATTGCTGCCCTGTTGGCATAAACAACGGCTTCGATAAGTGAATTAGACGCCAGCCTGTTGGCACCATGCAATCCGGTCGAAGAGGCTTCGCCAAGTGCATAAAGTCTGTCTATTGAACTATGACCGTCCATGTCAACCTTTATTCCGCCGCATGCATAATGGGCTGCAGGAACAACGGGTATCATATCTTTTGTTATGTCAATTCCCCTCGACATACAGTGTTCATATACATTGGGGAAATGATCTTTCAGAGCTTCAGCATCCAGATGAGTGCAGTCGAGCCATACATGGTCATCGCCCCATATCTTCATCTCGTTATCTATGGCCCTTGCAACAATATCGCGTGGAGCCAGCGAACCTCTGTTGTCGTAACGCTTCATGAATTTCTCACCCTCAATGTTCCTGAGTTCGGCTCCAAACCCCCTGAGGGCTTCAGTAATAAGAAAATTAGGCCTTCTCTCCGGATCATACAGGGCTGTAGGATGAAACTGAATGAACTCCATATTATCTATCATTCCCTTTGCACGGTACACCATGGCAACTCCGTCGCCGGTTGCAATGGCGGGATTGGTGGTTGTAAGGTATACATTACCCAGACCTCCTGTTGCAACAACGGTTATCTTCGAAAGGAAGGTGATAACCTTCTGATTAACAAGGTCAGCAACATAAGCTCCGAAACATTTGATCCCCGGATAGTTTTTCTTCAGCTCCTGTCCCAGATGATGCTGTGTAAGCAACTCGATGGCAAAATGATTCTCAAAGATCTCAATCCCCGGCTCATTTCTAACCTTTTCCATAAGGGTCTTCTGGATCACCTCTCCCGTCTTGTCCTTGGCATGGAGTATCCTGTATTCTGTATGACCGCCCTCCCTGGCAAGATCATATGACCCATCCTCCTTCCTGTCGAAGGGTACTCCGAGTTCAATGAGATCCTTTATCCTCTCAGGAGCTTCCTCCACAACCATCCTTACAACCTCTTCGTTACAGAAACCGTCGCCCGCTATAAGGGTATCCCTTATGTGCTTCTCAAAATTATCGGGCTCGCTGAATACTGCAGCTATACCCCCCTGAGCATACCTGGTATTAGAATCCTCCAGTGTCGACTTAGTGACAAGCGCCACCTTACCGTATCTTGCAGCCTTAAGGGCAAATGTCATACCCGCAATACCTGAACCTATAACCAGAAAATCAGTTCTCTTTTTCATCA
>JAVEZD010000107.1:2341-7851 GCA_034003165.1 Bacteroidales bacterium
TTTCATCAGTATGTAATTATTACTCTAATGGCCTGATGTAACCCACATGTCTGAAATTTATATACATACGTGTTTGTGTCTGCAAGACATGTGGGTTTCATCCGTAAATAATTTAATTCTTAAGGTCGGATAACTTCCCGCCTGAGGCGGAACAATTTTCCGTGCTTAAACAGGAGAACCCACATGCCTGAAAATTATATACATGTGTATTAGTGTATGCCATACATGTGAGTATCATCATGGAACTTCTAATAAGAATCAAATATACAAATAGATTTCGTGAAAGACAGACTCAAAAAAATCTATGGTTCCTGTTTCATTTACAAAGGCCCCTGGCCCTGTTGATTTCAAAAATTAAGGTGCAACCCCCTCATACATTGTAAAACATAAGTTTTTAAACTAATTTTGCCTGCCATAAATCATAACTTAAACTAAAACTACCTATTATGGCTCAGGATGATGTTTTCAAAAAGCTGGTTGCTCACTGTAAAGAATATGGATATGTTTTCCCGTCGAGTGAGATCTACGATGGTTTGAGTGCAGTGTACGACTACGGGCAGTATGGTGTTGAGCTTAAAAACAACATTAAGAAATACTGGTGGGACAGTATGGTCCTACTCAATGAAAACATCGTAGGTATCGACTCAGCCATCTTTATGCATCCTACTATCTGGAAAGCTTCAGGACATGTTGATGCATTCAACGATCCCCTTATAGATAACAAGGACTCTAAAAAAAGATACCGTGCCGATGTGCTGATTGAAGAACATATGGCTAAGATTGAAGATAAAATCTTAAAAGAGGTTGCAAAGGCCCACGAGCGTTTCGGAGAGTCGTTCGACGAAAAGAAGTTCCGTGAGACCAATCCCAGGGTTCTGGCCAGCCAGGCCAAACTCGATGAAGTATACAGTCGTTTCTCAAAGGCGATGAACGATACTGATCTTGAAGGGTTAAGACAGATCATCCTCGACACTGAGATTGTTTGTCCTTTATCGGGGACCAGGAACTGGACTGACGTGAGGCAGTTCAATCTGATGTTCTCAACCGAGATGGGATCCACCTCCGAAGGAGCAAGCAAGATATATCTTCGTCCGGAAACGGCCCAGGGTATCTTTGTCAACTTCCTGAACGTCCAGAAGACCGGAAGGATGAAGGTCCCCTTTGGTATTGCCCAGATAGGTAAAGCCTTCAGAAACGAGATAGTAGCCCGTCAGTTTATCTTCAGGATGAGGGAGTTTGAACAGATGGAGATGCAGTTCTTCGTTCAGCCCGGCTCCGAACTTGACTGGTTCAGGAGATGGAAGGAGACCAGGATGAAATGGCACCGTGCACTGGGCTTCGGGGATGACAACTACAGGTTTCACGACCATACGAAGCTGGCCCATTACGCCAATGCCGCCACCGATATAGAGTACAAATTCCCCTTCGGATTCAAGGAGGTGGAGGGGATACATTCAAGGACCGACTACGACCTCAAGCAACATCAGAGCTTCTCAGGAAAAAAGATGCAGTATTTCGATCCCGAGAAAGGAGAGTCATATATCCCTTATGTTATAGAGACCTCCATTGGTGTCGACAGGATGTTCCTGCAGGTTGTTTCTGCAGCCCTCCAGGATGAGGAAATAAAAAAGGAAGACGGCACCACCGACACAAGAACTGTCCTGAGACTTCCCTCCTTCCTGGCACCGGTTAAGCTGGCAGTGATGCCCCTTGTAAAAAAAGACGGTCTGCCCGACATCGCACAAAAAATTGTAAGTGATCTTAAATTTGACTTCAACTGCCAGTACGACGACAAGGATTCGATAGGCCGGCGCTACAGAAGACAGGATGCCATAGGTACTCCCTATTGCATAACCATCGATCACCAGACTGCCGCCGACAACACTGTTACTATTAGGTACCGCGATTCCATGAAGCAGGAGAGAGTCAGAACAGAAGAACTTAAAAACATAATATTTGAAAAAGTAAGCATAGCAAGCCTGTTGAAAAAACTCTGACATGAAGAGAGTGCTTATCATTACCTGGTACTGGCCACCCAGTGGAGGGGCAGGAGTACAGCGATGGCTTAAGTTCTCGAAATACCTTCCCTCCTACGGCTGGGAACCGGTCATACTGACTGTCGACCCTGCCTATGCTTCATATCCTCAGACTGATGACAGGTTGATTGATGAGATATCCCCATCTATGGAGGTGTTCAGAACTAAGGCACCCACAGGTGTCTTTTCAGCCTACAAAAAAATCACGGGCAGCAGCGAAATCCCCTATGGCGGCTTCGTCAATGAAAGCAATCCGGGACTTCTGAGAAAACTTCTCAGGTTCATCAGGGGAAACTTCTTCCTTCCCGACTCAAGAAGGGGATGGAACAGGTATGCATATAAAGCTGCTCTAAACATCATTAAGGAAAAACAGATAGATGCAGTCATTACAACCAGTCCGCCCCACTCCACACAACTGACCGGACTGAAACTCAGTAAAAAGCTTAAGATAAAATGGATCGCCGACCTCAGGGATCCCTGGACTGAGATATATTACTCAGACGAGCTGTACCAGACTCCACCTGCAAGATGGATCAACAGCAGCCTTGAAGCATCTGTTCTTAACAGGGCCGGGAGAGTAATAACAACATGTCAGGCCACGGCTGATCTTTTCAGGAAAAAAATACGACCTTCGACAGATTCTGATAAGGTAATGGTTATAACAAACGGTTATGACGAAACCGATTTCGAGGGTGAAAAAGGTAAACCCGACAGGTTTGCAATAACCTATCTCGGAACCCTTGCCGCCAGCTATGACCTCTCACTGCTGACATCTGCACTCAGATCGTACAGCACTTTATTATCAGAAGAAATCCTTCTCCGCTTTATCGGAAAAGCCGATGCAAAAGTAATACGCTCTCTTGAAAAAGTACAGGGAGTCAGGATAGAACTATTCCCTTATGTACCCCACACTGAAGCTATCTCATGGCTTGCGCGTTCAGCAGCCTTGCTGCTTGTTATACCCGCAGGTGAAAAGTCGACAGAGATGATACCGGGGAAGCTATTCGAATACCTCGCATCCAGGAGACCTGTTATTGCCATTGGAAGAAAAGGCAGCGATGTGGATAATATTCTCAGAGAGACCTCTGGCGGCAGGCTGTTCGGGCCAGAAGAGTCCGGGGAGCTGGCCGCTTATATCTCTGACCTGATGTCTGACTTCTCCGGAGGACGTTACGAGACTAATCCGGCAGGTATCGGAAAATACTCACGCCAGGCACTCACCGCAACCATAGCAGGTATTCTGGACTCTCTTTAGCTTAAATTTCTCATGCTTAACTAAACGTCCTATATTTGAACCAATGAAACACACATGTATTGAATACCCAACATTCATTAGAATAATTTTCATCCATGTGTGTTCTATCAGATCATTAAAATAAAAATTATTCCCTGATGAAGACAGACACCACAACTAAAATTAACTTTCTGCTCCCCATGAAGGGTCACTCAGAAAGGGTGCCGGGGAAGAACATGAAGATCTTCAGGGGAAAGCCTCTTTACCACTCCATAATGGCCGAACTGCTAAACAGCAGATACCGGGGAAGGGTATGGGTTGATACAGATTCTGAAATCATTGCCGCCGACGTACGGCAAAACTTCCATGAAGTGGAAATAATTAACAGGCCCGTTGAACTTTGCGGCGATGATGTTTCCATGAACAGGATAATAAAGCACGATATTTCGGTTTCGGGAGGGGAATATTTTCTCCAGACCCACAGCACAAATCCACTTCTTGGAAGAGAAACCATTGACAGGGCTATTGAGTTCTTCCTGGATAACACCGGAAGTTATGATTCCCTGTTCGGCGTTAACAGGATACAGTCACGCTTATACAACAGCTCAGGTGTCCCCATCAACCATGACCCGGAGTCACTTATAAAAACCCAGGACCTGGAACCGGTCTATGAAGAAAACTCCAATATTTATATCTTCAGCAGGGAGTCGTTTTTCGATGCCGGAGAAAAAAGGATTGGCAGAAGACCTTTTATGTACGAGGTTCCCCGCTTTGAGTCTCTCGACATCGACACCAGGTCCGATTTCGATATGGCGCTCTTTCTTGCTGAGTTTCTTAAGAAAAATGTTAATGAATGATTATTGCCAATGTCTAAGGTCATTCTGAATACCTTAATGATGGATAAGAAAATAATTCTCGACTGCATTAAAAAGGCTGATGCCGCTCCGGCCATCCCGGGCAACGATGTACTGACAGGATTCTCCGGTGCAAAGCTGATAGCTCTGCTTGGGAATCTGGCATCACAGTTCTGTGATGAGGAAAACGCCTACCTCGAGATCGGCGTTTACCAGGGGCTGTCACTTCTTTCAGTAACCATGGCATGCCCGGGAACAAAAGCCTTCGGGATCGACAACTTTTCTTTCTTTGATCGCGACGGTAAGAACCTGGCAATAGTTAATGAGAGGATGCACAGGTTGGGGATTAAAAATGCCGCCATCATCAACGAGGACTACGAAGATGCTCTTGAGGACCTTGACAGCAGGACAGGAAACAGGAAGATAGGCCTTTGTTTTATTGATGGTCCCCACGACTACCGCAGCCAGCTCATGTGCCTGCTGCTTATCCGGAAATATCTTGCTGATGAAGCCGTTATCGTTGTCGATGACTCCAACTACAGGCACGTCCGCCAGGCAAACAGCGATTTCCTTACCACCAATCCTGAATTCAGGCTTATCTTCGAAGCCTATACACAGGCCCACCCCACAAACCTTGGCGGCTCTGAAAAGGAAGAAGCAAGGATGGGCTGGTGGAACGGGGTCAACGTGATTATTAAGGACAGAAAAGAAATGTTCAGCCGCCTTTATCCGCCTACACTCCGCCAAAGGACGCTTTTTGAGAACGATCATTTTCTGCATACGGTACAATTTCCGGAGGCTATTAAGAAATACGCTCCTGTGGTTGTAAGACTTGCCGGGCTGGCAGGTAAGAGATTCAGCAAAGAACTTACCGGGAAATACAGATCATTGAATACATACAGCGACGGACTTAAAAAGGAAAACTATAATCCGTCGTTTTTTGACTGACTGTGACCGGAACAGTTACCAGGAAGCAAGACAGTATATTGCATTTTGACCAGAAAAAGGCTTAAGCCATAAAATGACATTGAGAAAGTTTATATTAAAAGTATGGGACTCCCCCGTCTTTGCCACATGGAGCAGCTTCCTCAGTAAGAGTCTCTATGCGGTGTTGCTTCTGCCTGTTATCACTACAGTCCTTTCGAGGGAAGAGATTACTGTGTGGCTACTTTTCAATATCTTCATCGGTCTTCAGAACATAGGTGACCTTGGTTTCGGAGTAACCTTCATCAGGGTGATGTCGTACGCCATGGGAGGAGCCACCAACATATCCGACTTTGACAAAAAAGACAACATTAGGAGAAAGGATGGAGTAAACTGGGAGCTTCTCGAAAGAGCAGACAACTCAACTCGTCTTGTCCTCTTCTATACAGGTCTGGCTTTCAT
>JAVEZD010000108.1:0-7696 GCA_034003165.1 Bacteroidales bacterium
TTTCACCAGGCGATTGTTGCCGCAAGAAACCCGGCTATCTCGATATCGCCTTTTTGGGTATAACGGGGGGGAATGCTTGCAGGATCAGTCTCAATAAAGGAGGGCCTGTTATATTGTTCAGCCTTTTTATCAAGAAACTCCTTAACCTCGTGTCTTTTTAACTTCATTTACTTAAATTGAGATCGTAAAAGTAAGAAATCCTTACGGTATATGTCAAATAGCTATTTCAGATTCAAACAGTTTACGATACATCAGGATAAGGCGTCGTTTAAGGTTGGAACCGACAGTGTGATACTGGGAGCCTGGGTTGACACTGGTGGGGCGGAGAGCATTCTCGACATCGGGACAGGCACCGGGCTGCTTGCCCTTATGCTTGCCCAGAGATCCGGGGCCCTTATAACTGCAATAGAACCCGATCGCGACTCCTTTGAACAGGCATATAACAACGTTAAGAACTGTAAGTGGCACGAGCGGATTTGTGTGGTAAACACTACGCTCCAGGACTTTTCCTCCGGCAGCGGGATGTATGATCTTATTGTAACAAACCCTCCTTATTTTTCGGGATCACTTAAAAATCCCGACTCCCGCAAAGCCGCTTCACGACATAATGATTCACTGCAGCCGTCTGATCTTCTGAAAGCTGTCGATATGCTTTTACATGAAGACGGGTCTTTTTATATCATTTTACCTTATGCAGAGGCGGCTGTCTTTATTGCTGAAGCTTCTGATTATGGCTTTTTCTGTAACAGTATGCTTAAGATAAAGCCTTCGCCTTCAGGTTCTGTAATCAGGCTCATAATGAGTTTAAGCAGATCAGCTCAGAGGTTGTCTGAGAGTTTCCTGACAATAGGGAAAGGTCCGAGGCATGAGTATACAGCCGACTATATCAACCTCACAAAGGATTTCTATCCGGGGTTTTAAGTTATTGTTCTACCCTTCTGGTAAGGGGGGGGAAGTCAGTAATAAGTGTTATGCTTAAGACAGAACGACATCAGCTTATCCGATTGTTTCATGCAGATTCATCTGGCTTTCAGAAAGTCCGTATTCTTCTTTCATCTCAATACCAAGGGTCTTCAGTTCCTCCAGAACAGGTTCATAGATCTCAGGAAGTACCGGCCTGTGAACTCCCTTGAGGATAAGTTCTTTTTCAAGAATCATGCGTACAGCGCAGGCAGCAGGCAGGGCAACGGTTCTGGCTACTGCAGTATTTTCGGAAGGGGTACCAAAGTCGAGCATCGATGATTTGATTACTTCCTTTTCTCCGTCAGGATATGAGGCCAGGAAGATATGCTGCATCACAACCATATCCCTCTCTTTTTCATTAAGGACCATCTTTTGTATCATCCTGTCGGAGGTTATCTCAAAGGGTGATGTCCGGGTATAGTTAAGTATCTCATCTGTGAAGAAGCCGAGGTATTCAAGCGATTGAAGGGGTATGGAGTCTTCGGACAGACCGAGTTTACTGGCGACCTCTTTTCTGAGTCCTGCAATACCTGTCCCGGCTCTTTCTGCCATAAAGCCCGCATAGGTCATGTTGCTGAAGTCAGTAATTTCATCATCGAGCATTCCAAGTCTTTTCATTGCATCAAGGGTCTCGCACCACCCCTTATACCTGAAGGTCCCGCGGTACATCGTCGAAGCCCCTGTAATCCCATAAATACCAAGATAGGATACAGAGTCCCTGTTTGGGTAAACTTCCAGATCCCCGATTCCTGGGAAATTGTAAATGAAGGTATCCCTGAAGAGTTCATCAGGATCGATGGTTACCTCTTTGCCTTTTCGCATATAAAGGGCACTGTTTTTTCCGGCCATGACGACGCCCCTGGGGCTCCATGAGAACTTGTATTTCATGGGGTTGTCAGCAGCTTCAGGAGCCGGAAGTGCTCCGCACATGGACCAGAACTCTGTTACCGTTCCTTTTTTACCATGTATATGGTCGATCACCTTCATGGCTGTCATATGGTCTATTCCCGGGTCGAGACCGATCTCATTGAGAAGAAGAACACCTGCTTCCCTTGCCTGCCTGTCGAGGGCCATCATCTCTGGTTGGACATAGGATGTTGTAACCAGTGGTTTCCTGTTTTCTATACATACCCCGGCAACCGTTACATGATGCCTCCAGGGCAGGAAAGACACTACTACATCAGCACCACTCACGAGTTTCCCAAGTGTACCGGTATCATCAGCCGACCATTTCAGAGAGGTCCCGTAAGGATTACCCCTTATCATGTTATCAGCTTTTTCCCGTGTTGTAGTGGCAATCTTCACGGTAATTTCCCTTTCGAGAAGGTACTCAACCATCGGCCTTACCACCAGACCGGCTCCAAGGATCAGCACTCTCTTCATATCAGGCACGAATTAATGGTATTACCAAGTTACGAAATCCGCTTGAAACGAAGCCTCTGCTATCAGTTCTTTAATGACTGTCTGTGATTTTTTTTCCACTTTCAGTCATAATCATTACAGCTTATCTTAAAATATATTTTTATCATGGTTATCTTTATTTTTTCAAAAAGTATAAATTGTCTCCGCTTTAAAAATTGCAATGCCAGACGACCGGAAATATGTGGAAACACCGCTGATGAAGCAGTATTACACCATCAAGGCCAAACATCCTGATGCCATACTGCTTTTCAGGGTTGGTGATTTTTATGAGACTTTCGGGGAGGATGCCATAAGGGCTTCGGAGATACTCGGCATTACCCTTACAAGAAGGGCCAATGGATCCGCTTCCTTCGTCGAACTGGCCGGGTTCCCTTATCATGCTCTTGACACTTATCTTCCCAGACTGGTGAGGGCTGGTCAGAGGGTGGCTATCTGTGAGCAGCTTGAAGACCCGAAACTAACGAAGAAGATAGTAAAAAGGGGTATCACCGAACTGGTGACCCCCGGGGTATCACTTAATGAGAATGTTCTGAATCACAAGGAGAATAATTTCCTTGCAGCTGTTCATATAGATAAGAAAATAGCCGGGGTAGCCTTTCTGGATATTTCAACAGGGGAGTTTATGGCCTCGGAGGGTACACTGGAATATGTGGACCAGATGCTTAATAACTTTCAGCCAAAGGAAGTGCTCTATGAAAAGGCAAGGAAGGAGGAGTTCATTTCAGCCTTCGGGACACGCTTCTATACCTTCAGGCTCGACGACTGGATCTTTACCCCTGAAGCTGCAAGTGACAGGCTTATAAAACAATTCGAGACAAGTTCACTTAAAGGGTTTGGTGTTCAGAATCTCTCTTTCGGGATAATTGCAGCCGGAGCCATTCTGTATTACCTCGACATTACTCAGCATGAGCAACTTGGACACGTTACACGTCTTTCAAGGATCGAAGAGGAGAGGTATGTATGGCTCGATAAGTTCACAATAAAAAACCTTGAACTGTTCCATTCATCATACGAAGGTGCAAAGACCCTTATAGACGTGATGGACCATACCATTTCCCCGATGGGAGGCAGACTGATGAAGCGCTGGCTTTCCCTGCCCCTTAAGGATCTGGCTCCGGTAAATGACAGACTCGACATAGTATCTTATTTTGTTGAAAATCAAAGTAAGAGTGATGAGGCAGGCGAGCTCATAAGGCAGATTGGTGACCTTGAGAGAATTATTTCAAAGGTTGCGGTTGCAAGGATCAATCCCCGGGAACTCGTCCAGCTTAAGCGTGCCCTGAGGGCCATTGAGCCCTTGCAAAAGCTTTGCTTCGACAGCGGATGTGCCCCTCTGGCAAAGACCGGAGAACAGATGAATCCCTGCAGGACCATAGCCTCGAGGATAGAGAAAGAACTTAATAATGACGCTCCCTTCCAGCTTAACAGGGGCAACGTGATAGCATCAGGTGTGTCTGAAGAACTTGATGAACTAAGGAAGTTGCTTTACAACAGCAGGGAATATCTCGAGGATCTCCAGACAAGGGAAAGCAGGAGGACGGGAATATCATCACTAAAAGTAAGCTTCAACAATGTCTTCGGATACTATATTGAGGTAAGGAACACTCATCGCGACAAGGTGCCTCCGGAATGGATAAGAAAACAAACCCTGGTAAATGCCGAAAGGTATATCACTGAGGAACTCAAGGACTATGAAAGAAGGATACTTGGTGCAGAGGAAAAGATACTTGATCTGGAGGCCAGGCTTTTCAATGATCTTGTTCTGGCTGTCTCCGAGTTCATCACTCCTGTCCAGCTAAACTCCTCACTTGTAGCACGGATTGACTGTCTCAGGTCTTTTGCCGTAATCTCGGCTGAGAATAGTTATGTCCGTCCGCTTCTCGACGATACCAGATCGCTTGAGATAACTGAAGGACGTCATCCGGTGATTGAAAAGCAGCTTCCCCCGGGAGAATCGTACGTGCCCAACGACCTGGTCCTTGATGACGATGACCAGCAGATCATCATACTCACGGGGCCTAATATGTCGGGGAAATCGGCACTGTTGCGTCAGACCGCTCTTATAGTCCTTATGGCGCAGACAGGTTGCTTTGTCCCTGCTGCATCAGCCAGGATAGGTATGGTAGATAAGATCTTTACCAGGGTGGGAGCCTCCGATAACATCAGCCTGGGTGAATCGACCTTTATGGTCGAGATGAATGAGACGGCAAGTATCCTGAACAACCTGTCTGAAAGGAGTCTTATTTTGCTCGACGAGATAGGCAGGGGAACAAGTACTTACGATGGGATATCCATTGCATGGGCCATGGTCGAGTATCTTCACGAGAGTGCCCTGAGGCCAAAAACTCTTTTTGCAACCCATTACCACGAGCTTAATGAGATGGAAAACTCATTCGGAAGGGTCAGGAATTATAACGTGTCAATAAGAGAGCTTAATAATAAAATTGTCTTTCTCAGGAAGTTAAAAAGGGGAGGCAGCGAACATAGTTTCGGAATTCATGTTGCCAGAATGGCCGGGATGCCGGGAAGTGTCGTAAAACGTGCGAACGAGATACTCGGGGAACTGGAAGGCAGCCATGAAAGACAGGAACTGGCTAAGCCAATAGCAGGGCTGGCCAGTCACAGAGAAGGTATTCAGCTGAGCATCTTCCAGCTCGATGACCCGGTCCTTAAGCAGATACGTGACGAGATACTTGGTGCCGACATTGATAACCTCACTCCTCTGGAAGCCCTTAACAAACTATATAACATAAAAAAGCTGCTCAGGTAGGAGCGAGAGGCGGAAGCATCAACAGGATACCATAGTCTTTGCCATCGGCAGGTTTATACATTCAAATCATTTTTGTTTTTTTAACAGCTTATACATATCCTGCCATTCAGGCATTTACTATATTTATCATCTGTTGATTGCCTGTTGGGATAAGATATATTATGAGAATACTAGTTGTTGAGGATGAACCAAAGGTGGCATCGATCATAAAGTCGGGGCTTCAGGAAAACCAGTATGAGGTTGATGTGGTGCATGATGGCAGAACGGCTTCTGTTACAGCTTTTCAGAACGATTACGACCTTTATATAATTGATATTATAATCCCTTTCGTAAACGGTATCGACCTTTGCAGGCTTATCAGGCAGCAACGTCCTGAAAAACCGGTATTGATACTGACAGCACTTGGCACTACAGATGACAAGCTTCAGGGTTTTGATGCAGGGGCCAACGACTATCTGGTAAAACCTTTTGAATTCAGGGAACTCCTGGCAAGGGTTAAGGTTCTTATCAAATCATCGTCAATGAGATACGGAAGTACCAACAAAATTGTTATTGCCGATCTGGAACTGGATCTGGATAAGAAGACTGCCAGGAGAGGCGAGGTGGTTGTGGGGCTTACCTCCAGGGAATTTTCGCTTCTTGAGTATTTCATGAGGAACCCGGGAAGGGTGCTCTCGAGAAATGATATTGCAGGGAAAGTATGGGATACCAGTTTTGACTTCGGCACCAATGTGGTTGATGTATATGTGAATTTTCTCAGAAAGAAGATTGACAAAGGCTTTGAAAAGAAGCTTATACACACCCGAATCGGATTAGGTTATATTTTCCGGGAAGAATAGTATGCAGATAAGAACACGTCTTACACTTCAGTATCTGCTTATAGGAGGCATAATAATGCTTGTTGCTTCCATGGCAATATACCTCTCTTCTGCAGGGTTCAGACGTGATGACTTCTATGAAAGGCTCGAGAACAAGGCTGTTAATACGGCCCGTCTTCTTATTGAGGTTGATGAGATAGACGTCGATCTGCTTAAGAAGATAGAAGCAGATAACCCGGTAAGCCTGCCCGGGGAGAAGATAATTATCCTCAACTACACTGATGAGATCCTTTATAGTTCTGATGAGGCAGCCGTGATTAACATCACACGCCATATGGCAAATCAGGTCAGGCTTTCAGAAAAGATGAGGTTCCGGCAGGACCAATATGAAGTCCTTGGACTACTGTACACTGAAAGATATGACAGGTTCGTTGTGTTTGCCGCTGCTACTGATACCGATGGGTTTACAAAACTCAGGAACCTGAGGATCATTCTGTTGTTCGTGTGCCTTATAAGCTTTGTAATCTTTGCCGTGGCAGGCTGGCTTTTCGCCGGCAAAGCCCTAAAACCTATTTCCGGAGTGGTGAGCCAGGTAGAGGAAATCACATTCGCCAGTCTTAACCTGAGAGTTGATGAGGGTAACGGGACTGATGAGATTGCCAGGCTGGCAAGGACCTTCAACAACATGCTTGAAAGACTTGAGATTGCTTTCAGAACACAGAAGGATTTTATTTCCAATGCCTCCCATGAACTCAGGACTCCACTTACTTCAATACATGGTCAGATGGAAGTTCTGCTTATGAAGGAGAGGACCGGTGAAGAATATAAGAAAGCGGTCTCTTCTGTTCTGGACGACATCAGGAACCTGATAGATCTGTCGAACAGACTTTTGTTGCTCGCCCAGACCTCGGCAGGCAAGCAGAATTCAGGGCACCGCCCTGTAAGGATAGACGAGGTATTGTGGCAGGTAAAGGAAGAATTTAATAAATTAAGAAAAGAGTTCCAGATAAATATATCTCTTGGCAAAGGGCTTATTGATTCAGATCTTCTTGTGGTGTCAGGTGACGATTTTCTTCTAAAAACGGCTTTTTCAAATATTATTGAGAATGCATACAAATACTCGGGCGACAATTCAATGGATATTGACATTGAATATGCCGGCGGACATCTCTCTATGGTATTTGCCGACAGAGGAATAGGTATACCTCAGGATGACTTGACACATATCTCGGAACCCTTCCACAGGGGAAGTAATGTCAAAGCTCCCGGTCATGGGATAGGCCTCTCTCTGGTCTTTCAGATCATCCGCAATCATAACGGATCGGTCAGCATAGAGTCTTCAGCAGGAAAAGGTACCCGGGTCATACTCGGCTTTCCTCAGATCACTGTTTAATGCATTTTTAATCTCATTTTAATGTTTCGTTAATCTCAGCTTATTATCTTGTGACGTCAATTGTTTTCAGCCGGACGTTGTGGATAATGAGCTGTGACAATTGTAAGACTAAATGTTCTTTGTTCTCTCAGCTTCATTTCAGGGTTGTCTTTTTTGTTCCTAAACACAGAGAAGACACTGTTTATGAAGAATTAATGCTTTATTGGGCAGGAGTGCACTGGTAACAGGTTAGTGGCAAATTCCTTAACCAGACCTGAACTTCCATTTTGCAGGTATTTGACTGAGTGAACATTTTCTTTAAATCTTTAAATACTTTGTTGAAAAGAGCCC
>JAVEZD010000109.1:0-7682 GCA_034003165.1 Bacteroidales bacterium
AAGTCGATGCAGGTTTATGATATGGCATCAGTATCGTACTGGATGCCTTCAAAAAGTCGTTTCAGAAGGTACAGTGAGGAGGGAGAAAGGTATGTTGTAAAGAGTCGTCTTCCCAACAACTGTGCAAGGATGTGGTTTAATCCGGTTGTGACATGGGATGGTCTGGTTGTCCCCTGTTGTTTTGACAAGGATGCAGGATATGTTATGGGAGATCTGAAGCAGAACTCTTTAAGAGAAATATGGAACGGCGATGAGTACAGAAAGTTCAGAAAAGCTGTTCTCACAGGCAGAAAGAAACTGGAGATGTGCCGTAACTGTACTTCGGGGTTGGAAAGAGGGATTGTATGCTGAGGGTCCGGAGTCAGACAGTCATTACTTCCTTTTCCTTGATAGCCATCACCTTGTCGACTTTTGTGGAGTAGTCGTGGGTTAGTTCCTGGATGCTGTCAGAAGTAATTTTCTCGGTATCTTCAGGGAGACCTTCCTTAAGGAGGCGTTTAAGTTCATCATTGGCCCATTTGCGGGCATTACGCAGACTTATTTTTGCCGTTTCGCCCTCATTCCTTACCTGTTTGACAAGCTGATGTCTTCTTTCTCCTGTCAGTGGAGGAATGCTTATCCTGATGAATTCTCCATTATTCATTGGGGTAAGTCCTAAGTTGGCTGCCATAATAGCTTTCTCGATGGTGCCGAGCATTTTCTTTTCCCAGGGCTGGATAAGTATTGTTTTCGGATCAGGAGTGTTAATGTTTGAAACCTGCGACAGCGGTGAGTTAACGCCGTAATAATCGACGGTAACACCATCAAGAAGGGCCGGATTGGCTCTTCCGGCACGAAGCCTGGCCAGTTCAAGTTCGAGATGTTCCAGGGCTTTTTGCATCCTGTCTTTTGTCTCTTCAATAATAAGTTCAATTTCTTCGTTCATATGATGAATGTTTTATTAAACCATTAACCCTGTTTCCTTTTAGTTTTTAACAATTTCCCTTCACGGGGAGAACAAAGATAATAAAATCGGAAAAACAGTGTAATAATTTGTACTATTTGCAGTTAATGAGACTGCCTGTTTTTTCGCCTTTCACCACTTTCATAAGGTTTCCCGGAATATTCATATTAAATACTATCACAGGCATAAGGTTTTCCATACACATTGTAAAAGCAGTCTGGTCCATGACCTTTAGCTTACGTTCAATCACCTCTTCAAAACTTATTGAATCAAATCTTACAGCATTATTATCCTTCTCAGGATCAGTATTATAAACACCATCAACCCGGGTGCCTTTAAGAAGCACTTCTGTGCCTGTCTCAATGGCTCTTAGTGCAGCTGCCGTGTCGGTTGTAAAGAAAGGATTTCCGGTGCCTCCTGCAAGTATGCATATCTGTTTCATCTTCATGGCTTCGGTGACCCTGTCTCTGTTATAAAGTTCTCCGACGGGTTCCATCCTGATGGCAGTAAACAGCCTTGCCCGGCCTCCTGCCCTTCCTATGGCATTTTCGAGGGCCAGACCGTTGATGACTGTGGCAAGCATTCCCATCTGATCGCCTTTAACACGATCGACACCTGCGCCAGTCCCCTTAAGTCCGCGGAAGATATTTCCGCCTCCTGTAACCACGGCCACCTCACATCCTGCCTCCACGACCCCGACGATTTCTTCTGCATAACTGTCAAGTACTTCTTCGCTGAGCCCGTGGCTGCCGTTTCCGGCCAGTGATTCTCCGCTTATCTTAAGCAGAATCCTTGAGTATTTCATAGTTTATAGTGATGTTTTCGAAATTTACAAAAAACAATTAGCCTTACAGGAGTAAAGGAGCGAATTTAGTAAAACGGACGACAAAAAAAAAGGCGCCTGTGCGGCGCCTCCATGAATATGAACTTTACGTCTTAAAGATTAAGAGTATATCTTTTAAATTCGGTAACAGTAAGGTCCTTGTCGATTGACTGAAGGTACTGCCTTATTGTCATCTTGTTGTCTTTGATGAATTCCTGGTTAAGGAGGGTGCTTTCCTTGAAGAATTTTCCAAGTTTCCCCTGGGCTATCTTTTCAAGCATCTCTTCGGGTTTACCTTCACGGCGTGCCTGTTCCTTGCCTATCTCAATCTCCTGGGCAATGACTGATTCAGGTACATCATCCTTGTCGACTGCGACCGGGCTCATGGCAGCGATCTGCATGGCAACATCCTTGTAAACCTGGATATCGATTCCGGCTTTGCTGAAACCAACCAGAGTGGCAAGTCTGTTGCCCGGATGTATGTAAGCCTGCACATGGGCAGCTTCAATCTTCTCATAGTATGAGAGTTCGAGTTTCTCGCCAATGATGCCGACGAACTCAGTTACCTTCTCACCGACATTGGTTTTATCGAGAGGCAGAGCTTTAAGTGCATCAAGGTTGGCCGGCCTGTTTGCCAGTGCAACGTCAAGGATGCTGTTTGCAAGAGATACGAATTCAGCATTTTTTGCCACGAAATCGGTCTCGCTGTTTAGTACTATCAAAGCTCCGAGTTTACTGTCGGACGATACTTTTGAAAGAACAACACCTTCTGTAGCAAGTTTGTCGGCTCTTTTATTGGCAACAGCCTGTCCTTTTTTCCTTATTATTTCGATAGCTTTGTCAAAGTCGCCACCTGATTCTTCAAGAGCTTTCTTACAGTCCATCATACCGGCCAGAGTAACTCTTCTCAGTTTTGCAACATCTGCAGCATTAATTGTAGCCATTGTATAAGTATATTAAAATCGTATATTATTCTTAATCTTCCTCTTCACTCTCGTCGCTGTCGGCTGAGTAATCATCTTCGTCATGCACGGGGCTGTCGTTATCTGTATCTTCAGCTTCATCATCAGCTTCTTCCTCTTCTTCGGCTATAGCTTCAACCATTGCCGGAGGAAGGTCTTTCTCAAGTTCTTTCCTGCTTACTTTTCTTTCTTTTGCAACAGGTTCCTTGTCTTTTTCAAGTTTTCTTTCATTAAGACCTTCTTCAATAGCCTGACAAAGGATTCCTATTATGAGGGATATTGATTTTGATGCGTCGTCGTTGGCCGGGATGGGGAAGTCAATGTCGGACGGATCAGAGTTTGTGTCGACCATTGCAAAAACAGGAATGCCAAGTCTCTTAGCCTCTCTTACAGCAATACGTTCCTTGCAGACATCAACAATAAAGAGGGCCGAAGGGAGACGTGTAAGGTCGGAAATACTTCCGAGGTTCTTTTCTAGTTTGGCTCTCTGACGGGTTATCTGAAGCTTTTCCCTTTTTGAAAGGTTGCCGAAAGTACCGTCAACAGCCATCTTATCAATCGATCCCATTTTTTTGACAGCTTTCCTGATTGTCGGAAAGTTGGTAAGCATGCCGCCGGGCCATCTTTCAGTCACGTAAGGCATGTTGACCTTTTGGACTTTGTCGGCGACTATTTCTTTTGCCTGTTTTTTTGTGGCAACGAAAAGGACTTTTTTGCCTGACCGTGCAATATGTTTCATTGCAGAGGCGGCTTCGTCAATCTTGACAATGGTTTTTTCGAGGTCGATGATGTGGATCCCGTTGCGCTCCATAAAGATGTAGGGCGCCATAGCCGGGTTCCATTTTCTTTTCAGATGTCCGAAATGGACTCCTGCGTCAAGCAGTTCCTGGAAATTTGTTCTTGGCATTTAAGTGGTTTTTAAGTTTACATTCTTTAAGATCAATCGCAGAGTAGTCCCCCGAAGGAAAGTCTCTGCAATTTAGATACTAAACCTGCATCTATATTGTCTGATCTGTCTCTATCGTTTACTGAACTGGAATCTCTTGCGGGCTTTCGGCCTGCCTGGCTTCTTCCTTTCAACCTCACGCGGATCACGGGTTGTAAAGCCGTTGGCTTTGAGGATGGATTTGTTGTCAGGATCAATCTCGATAAGGGCCCTGGTAATACCAAGTCTCAGAGCTTCAGCCTGTCCTTTTACTCCTCCTCCGTCGAGGTTGACCTTGATATCGTATTTTTCAACAGCATCAAGAACAACAAGAGGCTGGGTTACCACATACTGAAGAGTCTCTGCACCAAAATATTCCTTGTAATCCCTGTCATTAACAGTAATTTTTCCCTTGCCGTCTGATAAAAAGACCCTGGCTACAGCTGCTTTTCTTCTTCCAATAGCATTGATCGGCTCCATATCTGTTCCTTAAATATTATAGTTCAATTTTTTTTGGTTTCTGAGCTTCGTGCGGATGGCTGGCACCGGCATAAACATGTAAATTCCTGTACAGTTCACTGCCAAGACGGTTTTTGGGAAGCATTCCCTTTACAGCCTTCTCAACAAGTCCTATCGGATTCTTTTTAAGCAGCTCCTGTGCGGTGGTAATCCTCTGGCCTCCCGGATAACCGGTATGCCTGACATATTCCTTGTCGGACCATTTGGTACCCGTAAGGACAACCTTATCGGCATTGATGACCACTACATTATCACCACAGTCAACATGGGGAGTGAAGTTGGTCTTGTGCTTGCCCCTGAGCATGGAAGCTACAACGGTGGACAGACGCCCAAGAATAGCTCCTTCAGCATCTATTATTACCCATTCCTTGTTTACAGTTGCCTTATTTGCCGACACTGTCTTATAACTTAAGGTGTTCACTGTTCTTAGTTTTTAATTATAAACACTTGTTCTTTACTTAAAAGACCCTCTGATTTGGGACTGCAAAAATACGATATATTTCCATATAAAAAAGAATATTGAAAAGAATTTATTCCTGATAATCAAAACTAAGCTTATTTTTGTCTGTGCCTATCATAAGGCACTGAGTTATTATATTACAGGTATGGATAATGACAGGAAATATCTCAGGAAGGCAGTAAGCCTGGCAGCAGAGGGAATTAAAAAAGGCTGTGGCCCGTTCGGGGCCATTATTGTGTACGGGGATAAGATTATTGCCAGGGCTAACAACAGGGTTGTTTTATCTTCAGATCCCACAGCTCATGCCGAGATTGTGGCAATAAGAAAGGCTGCATCCCGACTGGGGAGCCATGATCTCAGCGCTTGTGTTCTGTATACCTCATGTGAACCCTGTCCGATGTGCCTGGGAGCCCTGTACTGGGCAGGGATCAGGAGGGTCGTTTATGCCTCCACGCGTTACGATGCTGCCAGTGCCGGGTTCAGCGATAATGAAATATACAATGAGATAGCTCTCGATCCCGAAAAGCGCAAAGTTGAATTCCTTAGGATTGATGATGCAGGGGGGAGTTATGTTTTCAGAATGTGGAACGACTTTGAAGATAAAACACCCTATTGATGAAACCCGGTTACTGCGACAGACTGACAAGGGGATTCTATACCCGTGATGTTCTTGATGTTGCCCCCGATCTTCTTGGTAAGGTATTGTCGGTAAGACTTCCCGATGATACAGTTGTGAGGTCGGCTATTACCGAGGTTGAGGCTTACAGGGGTGATGGTGATCTGGCCTGTCATGCTTCAAAGGGGAGGACAGACCGTACAGAGGTTATGTTCCATGAGGGGGGAAAAGTATATATTTATCTTATTTACGGAATTCACTGGATGCTGAATGTGGTGACTTCTACGGAGGATGTACCTCAGGCTGTTCTTATAAGAGGTGTGGAACAATGCTACGGACCTGGCAGGGTAAGCAGATTTTTCTCGGTCGACAGGTCATTTTACGGTGAGGATCTTACCCTTTCTCCCAGGATATGGATCGCGGATGGTGACAAACCTTCTCAGATAAAAACGGGCTGCAGGATTGGTATAGATTACGCCGGAGACTACTGGAAAAGCCGGCCCTGGAGATTTTTTGTCTGACAATCAGTGGTAAGCACCAGGGCTTTGGTTAAAAAGTTGTTAAATAGGAGAGACTGGATTATATATAATTTTTTTTTACGTTCTTTGTTTACTCAAAACAAAAATACAACCAAGATGAATTCATTTCAGGGCAACTACCGTCGCCTGAATACAGTCACCGGCTGGTTACTTTTCGCTGTCTCAACAGCCGTTTATACTGCCACTCTTGAACCAACAGTCAGCTTCTGGGATTGCGGGGAGTTTATCCTGTCGGCATTCAGACTTCAGGTAGGGCATCCTCCAGGCGCTCCGCTATTCGTAATGATAGGACGTGTGGCTACCATGTTTGCTCTCGGCGATACGTCGAAAGTAGCTTTTATGATGAATATGCTGTCGGCTGTAAGCAGTGGTTTTGCCATAATGTTCCTTTACCTGACCATCACACACCTTTCAGCAAAGATATTCATTAAGGTGAAGGATCCGGGAGCAGAACATATACCTGCTATAATAGGAAGCGGTATCATAGGGGCCCTCGCCTACACCTTCTCCGACACCTTCTGGTTCTCGGCCGTTGAAGGCGAGCTCTATGCTCTTTCATCGCTTGTAACCGGCCTGGTCTTCTGGGGTATGCTTAAGTGGGAGGAAGAGGCTGATGAACCCTATTCAGCGCGCTGGATCATTCTGGTAGCTTTCATTATGGGGCTCGGCCTTGGCATTCACCGCCTGAACCTCCTCGTCATTCCCGTTCTGGTTTTTGTTTTCTATTTCAGGAAATATGAAATAACCAGAACAGGACTTCTTAAGGCATTTCTTGGTTCGGTGATATTACTCTATCTGATGGTTTTTGTTCTTATTCCCGGAGTTCCTAAGGTGGCCGGATGGTTTGAACTGCTTCTTGTAAATGTTTTTGGTCTGCCCTATAATTCCGGAGTCCTTTTGTTTGCCGCAGTACTTGCTGCTCTGCTTGTTGCCGGAATAAGATATTCGATAAGCAGGGGCAGGGTTATCCTTAATTTTGCCCTTACTGTAATAGCCGTGATAATGATCGGTTATTCATCATATGCCATGATAATGATAAGGTCGTCGGCCAGGCCTCCCATGAATCAGAATAACCCGTCCGACATTTTTTCACTGTCGTACTATATAAACATGGAGCAATATGGCAGTGCCCCGAAACTGTTCGGGCACTATTACAGTGCTCCTGTTATTGATTCAAAAAATGTTATAGCCGGGTATAATAAAATGGATGGCCGCTATAAACCTTATTACCGCCCTGAATATACGTACGATCCTTCTTTCGAGACAGTTTTCCCCCGTATGTATAGTTCCGATCCGGATCATCAGACGGCCTATGAGTACTGGGGAAGGATAAGAGGCAGGAAATACACAGTATCTACAGCAGCGGGCAATGAGACAATAGTCTGTCCTACCTTCGGTGAGAATCTCCGGTATTTCTTCAGATACCAGGTAGGCTTCATGTACCTCAGGTATTTCATGTGGAACTTTGCAGGCAGGCAGAATGACATCCAGGGAAACGGTAATCCGCTTCACGGTAACTGGATCAGTGGTATTAACTTCATTGATGAAGCACGCCTTGGCGACCTTGATAATATACCTTCCGATCTGAAGACAAATCCGGGGAAGAACAGGTATTTCTTTATTCCCCTTATGCTGGGTCTGGCAGGATTACTGTGGCAGTACAACCGCGACAGAAAAGGATTCTGGCTCGTCACGGCCTTTTTTGTAATGACGGGGGTTGCCATCATATTTTATCTTAACCAGTATCCCAACCAGCCAAGGGAGAGGGATTATGCCTATGCAGGTTCCTTCTACGCCTTTGCCATCTGGATCGGCCTGGGCTTTATGTACGTTTATGAACAGGTTCTGAGATTCATGAAGGAAAAGTCAGCGGCAGCTCTGGTCTTCGTTGTGCT
>JAVEZD010000110.1:0-7679 GCA_034003165.1 Bacteroidales bacterium
TCCTGAGACTCGTCTCCGCGCTGGTCATGGAAGTCTCCCAGGAATGGGAAACCAATAAAGTGTATGTCAGACTCGAGGAAGTCGATGCATCCGCAGCATGAATTTACAGAAAAGATGTTGCTTCATCCCTTTCAGGCGATGTACATTATTTTTGCTGTGCATAATATATTATTATGATATGAGATGTAATTCCTGTATTTTTTGTGGGGACAATTTATCGGGAGAAAGAAGTTGTGAACATATTTTTCCTAAGTGGGCTTTAGAGTATTTCAAGATTGGAAGCCATGAAATCACCCCAACTCACAGAAGTGAAAGCAATGGAGATATTGTTTCTACAAGGAAACACTCACTTAAGAATCTAGTTGCCGGCCGTATTTGTAGAAAGTGTAACAATGGTTGGATGTCTGATTTAGAGAGTTCAGCAAAAAAAATAGTAATTGACTTGGCAGAAAGCCACATAAAAGTGGAGGCACTGACTCATGATGAGCGTGTAATATTGGCGCGTTGGGTATTTAAGACTGTTCTTTGCTTAAACTGGGGGTCTAACTTTCATAAAAATATCCCCAGAAGCCATTATAGACATTTATACCAATTTAATGACTCACTCCCGGAAAGAGTAATGGTTGTCGGCCAACTTCATCAGAACAATTCATATCCATTTGATTGGCTTCAGGGCTCCATATATCATATGACTAGTTCACGGAAAAACTACAATGACAAACAAGCTGAACAACTTAAGGAGTTCTTACAAAAAAGAGCATATAAAATTGGAATCCAGATCAAAGACCTGCTGTTATTGGTTGCTTATAACCCTTTGAAGAATTTTCTTTACTGTATCTATAAAGGAATACATTGCCCTTTATATCCTGATAGTGGGGAAATTGGGTGGAGTGAGCCTGATGAGTATTTGTTCAACGAAAAAGTCCCAATACTAATGAGATTTAGTGTAGGCCTTCGCCTTGCAGATTCAGACACTTTGAAAGTAAAATGAGTCAGAGCATTATTGATGAAGTAAAAAATCAAGAAGGTGCCATGAAGGATTATTTTGAATTCAACGATGTTATTCAGAACCCAATAACTAGTTGGACTTGGTTACCTGTCCGAGCCAATATCGTTCTTGATGAAGAAGGCGATTTTGGCCATGAAGGTTATAAAGAAGAGTATCTCGGAACTGTTGGGATATTGTTTAATGTTTTAGAAAAAACCAAAATTCTAGATCTAGAAATATCTTGGAGCTCCGCAAATTTATCCAGCAATGAGGCATACATCAGAGATGATGATTACATTTTGTCTGGAGAGTTTCTGCATGGAGGATTAGTTAAACCTGGAAACTATCTTGTTCTACAGCAATTGATTGAGCCAATTAGAAAAACGATATGGCACCTAGACCAGGATTTTATTCTTGGACTGAAACTAATAAGGCAGGATGATTCATGGATTTCTCCATCTGAAGATAACAAAGCAGTTGCCAGACTAACAAGAAACAAAAAGGGAGAGCCAGCCCTTTTTGAAGTTAGGAGAGAGCACCTTCTTGACTATCTATATGCAAGGAAGAAGGGGCTCTTGATAGTATCTTTCAGGTCTCGAATGGCAATAGTGAAAGATAAGCCAGATCTGCCTTTTTCAAAAGTGAATACAATCAAAACATTGGAATGGGGCAAATTTTCGAGCACGGTTGTAAGAATCCATGAGGGTGGATTCCCTTATGGGGAACAAGTTGAAGTGTTGAAGTATATGCCACATTCATTCAATGCAAGTAAAGATGTGCCTGAGTTATCTTTTAATTCGGATGATGGTACTGAAGTAGAATCAATAACAATGAGTAGTAGCACGCCAGCATTGTTTCGAATTTTTTGCGAAGCTTGGATTAATTATTGGATTGATCCAGGAAAATCCAGTCCAAGAATAAAAGGAGATACTGTTGATTCAGAGGTTTCATTTATAGTTGATAATGATGGGAAGCTGGAGTCAAGTTCGAAACTTATTAGTAGTGGGAAATGGCTTTGGTTCACGCCATCAATAATTAACGAAATTCTTCTAAGGGAAAACAGTACCCTGATTTGGTACTCTGAATTTACTGGATCAATCGGGCCAAACGAAATAAGTCGAGTTCATTTTGGGGTAAACGAAAAAGGTCTTATTAATGTTTTTGCCAAAGATATCGCCGCACTTGATACCTGGCTTAAGCGTTTATGGGCTGCAAGTAATGTGTCGCCGGAAGGAGGTGTCTCGAATGAGCTTTTAATGGCGCAAGCTATGGTGAATCCAGCAAGGACTATTGCACCTGAAGTGACTTTACTTAGAAATCTTGAAATACTAGAAAAAGAATTTAAAGCAAAATTTGGCCACGATTTGTTCGTATCTCATGAAAAGGAGGAAGTAATAAAGAAAAGAATTCACCGTTTTCGGGCAATAAATGCGGATGGACTTTATTCTTTGGCAAAAGAGATTTACAAATTTGTGATTGAAAGAATTGATATTGGTTTGTTGAAGAGCCTTGTATGCACATCTAAGAACTTAGGTTCAATCAAGCTTCTTGAAGCCTTATTAAGTCAAGAATCTAAAGACGGGCGCAAACTCACTTCAGTTTTGGTCGGGCTGAATGAATTAAGGCAACTAGATGTTCATTTACCAAGAAGTGATATTCAAGGGACTTATGAACTTGCTGGGATAAAATTTAAAGGAATTACAGATAGTAATATCGGGAAAGATCTATTAGCATCGGTGAGTAATTGCCTTTTGTCTCTTTCTGAAGCGCTTGTGTAATTAATCTGATTTTTGTGGGCTTGGGGCCTCGAATTACCACATTTAAAGAGAAGAGGGATGATGTTGTACAGTATGCAGTATGACAGTAGGGAAATATTAGAATGCAGAAAGATCTTTGGGAGTGAATGATGGCTGGTGGGATATTTTTGATTGATGGGAAGAAGGGGCTGGTGAAGTTGTAAAGAATCTACACTTTCCGAGGCATTTTTTTCTGATAGTTCCAAATAGCAGCATCCAGAAGTGATGCTTTCCTGTTTGTTTGTTCAGCTACAGTTATCAAAGCATCCACTGCTTCTTTTTGTGAAACCTTTCTGCCTACAGCACTTGTCACAAAATTCATTATATGAACATCAGGTTTGACCGTATTAACCCCTAAACGAAGACGTAACCATTGAAAGATTGCTATGCCGATACTGTGTTCTTCAGTTTTAAACTGACCTTTTATATCTTTCTCGAAAGCAGCCTTTGATATCCATATTTTTAAACTCTGCTGCCCTGTTATCCCCCTATCCTCAAATTCATTAAGAAGCATTCTAAGGAATTTGGCCCTGCTCCAATGATTGTTATTCCACATTGTATTTGCCAATTGCAGGTTCCCCTTTTTCGTCTCTGGAAACGAGTCAATAAATGTTTTTAATTTTTTGTGCGTTCTGTAACCGTGGTTCTTTTCATAGTATTCCATAGCTGATCCAATCGGACCATCTTTCATTTGAAAATCCAGTACAGTGTTCATTAAATTTGACACATAATCATTGATACGATAATCTGGACCATCGTCCAACTTGTTACATTGGTTCAGTAATTTTTGAACTTCTCTTTTTGTCAAAGCCATCGTTTCTCCTCCAAAGACTTGTGGTCTAATCTTATATTATTACATTTTGATTAAGGAAGATAGAAAACGCTGGTGTGGTAGAATTTTGGGGAGATGGTGGACGAACGGACCCTGGAGTATTATGCCCGGAATGCGGGGGAGGTGTTTAAGCGGTATCATTCTGCGACGGGGGGCGTAAGTGAATACTTTGCCCGGGTGTTTCAGCGGGTGGAGCGTGTGCTGGATGTGGGCGCGGGGAGCGGACGGGATGTGCTGCGCCTGCTGGAGTTGGGGGTGGATGCCTTCGGCCTGGAACCTTGTGGAGAACTGACGGATCTGGCGCAAAAGGAATTCCCGCAGCTGCGGGGAAGGATGATTGCGGGGTCATTGCCCGTTGATTTGGGAGATGTGAAGGGGCAGAAGTTTGACGGCCTGGTGTGTTCGGCCGTGTTCATGCACATTCCCGAAGAGGATCTGCTGGATTCGGTGTTTGCCCTGCGGTCTCTGCTCAAGGATGATGGCATCCTGGTGCTGTCCGTACCCAGTGCCAGGGATGATATGGCGGCAGGAGGCGACCGGGATACCAACGGCCGGCTCATGGTGATGCGCAGCCCATGGGATCTGCAGCTTTTATTTGAACGCACGGGATTTGAACTCAAAGAGGTGTATGAAGGAGATGATTCCCTGGGCCGGCCGGGCCATGCCTGGACCACCCTGGTGTTCCGCTTCCGGGAAGAGACGTCCCTGCGCCCCATCGACAAGATCGAGGGCATCCTCAATCGCGACAAAAAATATGCCACTTACAAGTTGGCGTTGTTTCGCGCTTTGTGCGACCTGGCGCTCACTGATTTCCGCCAGGTCCGCTGGGAGGGGAACCACAAGGTGTCCGTGTCCGTGGATGAAGTGGTGTGCAAGTGGCTGCAATACTACTGGCCCCTGTTTGAAGCTCCGGAGTTCATCCCCCAGAAACGGGGGGAAAGAATGGGGGAGGGAAGAAAGATCGCGTTTCGGGGTGAAATGAGCGCCTTGATCGACGAGTACCAGCGCATGAACGGTTTGAGCGGGTTTCTGCTGGACATGAAAAGCAACCCGGGACGGAAGGATTTCAGCTCCGCTTACAGCCGGGTCATGGCCAAGATCGAAAATGCCATCATAAAAGGTCCGGTGGTATTTGCCGGGAATTCCCTGGAGACGGGCACGGTTTTCGATTACGACAAGCCCACCCGCCGGATCGTGTTCAGCGCGGACATCTGGCGGGAGCTGGTGCTCATGGGCCATTGGATCCGGGATTCCCTGTTGCTGCGCTGGGCGGAACTGACCGCGGAGATTTCCCGAAAGGAGTTCAGCCCGAGTTTTATTATCGACAAGTTGTTGACGGTTCCCGATATGGAGCGGGAAGTGCAGGACGCCCGGGAGTTTTACAAGGAACTGCGCCGCAAGGAATGCGTGTGGACCGGGCAGGCCCTGGGTAACCGCTTTGACGTGGACCACGCCATCCCCTTCGCCCTGTGGCACAACAACGATTTGTGGAACCTGCTGCCGGCACACCCGCAGGTGAACAACCAGAAACGTGACAGACTGCCGGGGCCCGGCCTGGTCAAGCAGCGAAAGGACGGCATCATCTACTACTGGCAGCGCCTGCGTGGCGCCATGCCCGCGCGTTTTGACTCGGAAGCCAACCGCCTGGCGGGCATGGATATCAGTACGGAGCGCAACTGGGAAAACAAGCTGTTCTCCCGCTTCCGCGACTCCATCGAGTACACGGCCATCCAGCGTTCCTGGCAACGCTGGCAACCCTCCGAGAAGTAGACCAAGCGGGAATGGGCCTTTTCGGAGAGTTGAGCATCAACGGCGCAGGGACGTTGTACAAACGCAGCCGCATGCGCAATCTTGGGGTCGGGTCTTGAGTGCGCCAAGCAAGCTGGCGCGATTCAGGGGGTTAAAATCCCCCACGGGCAAAGCTTAGCCGGCAGCCCGTTATCCAAGTTGCATTTAAGGAGGCGACGAATTAAATGGAGCCAACGGCTGAGAGATACCAGGCCGCAACGCAAGTGAACGTTGTAAGTCCCGAAATTGGCCTCATTGAAAAGGCCGACGGAATTCAAGAATCCGGAAGGCAGCATGGTCTTTGCCGCCAAGGCGAGGCAAAGATCACTTTTCCGGGATCTCAGACGGCAGCATGGTATCGAACGGATCGCGTCGGAACTTGGGAGACCCTGGCCGGTCTCTGCAAAGAGTATCTGCAAACAAGCGGAAAAGGCAAGGATGCGGAAACGCTGGTCAGGGAGTCAGACAGCCTCATAGTACTCCGCGCACGGGAAAGCCGTGTACATGGGGAAGGGGGCTGCATTGTTGTGTAAAGAGGAGAGGGAACATTCCCCCGACACAGAGCGGGACAAGAGAGGAATGGAAACGAAATTGACTCTTATAACGAGGAGGGCGCAGGAAGACAAGAAGTGTAGGTTTAACAATCTGATGCATCTGATCAACGAAAGCAGTTTGCTGGAAAGTTTTCGGATGCTGAAGAAGGGCAGGGCTGCGGGCGTTGATGGGACGAGCCTGGAAGAATATGAAAGAGACTGGCAGAAGAATGTAGCGGACCTGCTTATGCGACTCAAAAGCATGAGCTATCGCCCACAGCCGGTGAAACGGGTGTACATTCCCAAAGGTAATGGAGAACAGAGGCCACTCGGCATTCCGACTGTAGAGGATAAGCTGGTGCAAATGTGCTTTGCCCGGATACTGGAAGCGGTGTATGAGCCTGATTTTATGGACTTCTCCTACGGCTTTCGTGCAGGGAAGAACTGCCATCAGGCGCTGGCCAGGGTTGATCAAATCATGATGAGAAAACCGATCAACTATGTACTGGATGCCGACATCAAGGGGTTCTTCGACAACGTCAATCACGAGAGGCTTAAGATGTGTCTTGAAGTCAGAATATCTGACGGAAAGTTCATCAGGTACATTGCCCGGTTCCTAAAGAGCGGTATCATGGAGGAAGGGCAGTATCTGGATACGGAGAGAGGCACCCCCCAAGGGGGTGTTATATCTCCGATTCTGGCGAACATCTATCTTCACTACGCTCTGGACGTCTGGTACGTCAAGCGGGTCAAGCCAAATGTGGTGAGACACACCGATATGGTGCGTTATGCCGACGACTTTGTGATCTTTACGGAAGACCTGAAAGATGCGGAACGGATACTTGAAGCACTGGCAAGGCGACTAAAGCTTTTTGAACTTGAGCTGTCTCCCGGAAAGACGAAGATCGTGAGGTTCGGGCGGAGGGCACAACAGGAAGCGGAGAAGAGGGGAGAAAAGCCGGGAACGTTCAACTTTCTTGGCTTTACTCACATCTGTACCCGTAGCCGGAAGGGGTTCTTCAAGGTGGAGCGCAAGACAGAAAAGAAGCGCTTCGCCAGAGGGATCAAGAAGGTGAAAACCTGGCTGAAATGCAACAGGAACAGCAAGCAGCTCAAGGAGATCTGGGGCATGGTATCCTGGGTCTTGATAGGCCACTACCGATACTACGGCGTTTCGGATAACTTCCGTCATATCAACCACTTTTACGAGGAAGTCAAACGGGTGGTGTTTAAATGGCTTAACCGCAGGAGTCAACGCAGAAGCTTTTGCTGGGACAGTTTCCATCAGTACCTGAAAACACATCCAATGCCCAAGCCCAGAATCTATGTCAACCTGTATGTACAAGCCTTCTGAAGTGAACAACAATGAAGAGCCGTATGAGGGAAATCCTCACGTACGGTTCCGTGGGGGGGAGCAGTCACGCTTTGCACGGCTCAAGCTGTTAAGGCACTGCCGGACGAAAGGGGCAGAAACAGTCAGCGAAAGCCTAAACCGGCGTGATATGCTCTCTACCCGATATTGCTACATTTTGGACAGACTAATGTCTGATCTTGCCTGATGCCACCGGCAGCCGGGCGATCATAAGTCTGGATAAACAGAAAAAGTATGATTTCAAGACCTGATTCTATGGAAATGCTCTTGTAAAATTGCAGTGAACCATTAAGGAGGTACTCATGCAAGAGCTTTTCGTTGGTGTTGATTTTCACAAAAAGAGTTCTTATGTGACCGGCATGTCCGCAGA
>JAVEZD010000111.1:0-7636 GCA_034003165.1 Bacteroidales bacterium
AAGGCGGTAAACGAATCCGTCACCTCCTCTATAGAGATATCCTGTATGTTGGGGATAACTGAAATCTGTTTTTTTATCTCCTGCGACAGCTGATCGTCGGTGTTAAATGTCCTTATCGAGTCAACTTCTTCTCCAAAAAAATCTATCCTGAAGGGAAGGTCGGCAGAGAAGGAAAAGATATCCACGATACTACCTCTTATGGCGTACTGCCCCGGTTCATATACAAAGTCAACCCTCTGGAAGTTATATTCATTGAGCATCTCTTCAATAAACTCAAGGGAGAGCCTGTCGCCCCTGGAGATTGTAAGGGTGTTCTTTTTGAGGTTACGGCGGCTTATGACTTTTTCCATCACAGCCTCAGGATAGGTAACTATAACCGATTTCCGCTTGCCCGAGGCAAGATGGTTAAGGACTTCAGTCCTGAGAACTATATTTGCGGGCTCGGTTTGTTCGTACTGTATTGACCTTTTAAAGGTTGAGGGATAGAAGAAAATCGAATCACCACCGGTCACTGACACCAGGTCGTTGTATAGATAGGCTGCATCTTCCTTTTCAGGTATAAGAACGACATGGGTTACCTGGGTATGGGAGAAAGCATGTGCTATGCACAGAGATTTTGATGATCCCGTAAGGCCTTCGAGTCCAAGGTTACCGTTTCCTCCTGATAAAAAATCAGTGAGTCCTGCCAGAACGGGATGTGATTTAAAAAGGACCGCTAGTTCGTTTTGTTTCATCTGCCGGAATGTGGCGGCAAATTTAACATCATTTTCCGGGAAAACCTTCAGTCCTGGAAGCTAAGACAGAAGACAGTCTCTTTTCCCGCGACTGATCTGACCTTAAGGTTACCCCCATGAGCTCTCATAATCTGCTTGGAGATGCTTAGGCCTATACCCGAACCATTCCTGCGGGTTGTGTAAAAAGGCACGAAGATTTCTTCAATCAGGTTTTCGGGGATACCCGGACCGTTATCAGCCACACAGATCTCTGTGTGTTTGGCGGAAACAGTCCTTGCAGTGATTGTGATTTTTGCCGGGCGATTGTTATCATTGGCCTCAAGTGCATTCTTAAGAAGATTGATGAGCACCTGTGTGATAAGGTTCTCATCAGCATTAATCTCAAGCTTACTGTCTTTCAGTGAAATGACAAGGTCGGCATCCTCACTTCCGGCAAGAGACCTGTAGAGTATGCTCACACGGTTCATCAGGTCGTCAACCCTGAACACCTTCCTGTCTGGTTCCGGAATCCGCGTAAGCTGCCGGTACGATTGAACAAACGACATAAGTCCTTTTCCCTGATCCTGAATTACATTAAGTCCCTGAATAGTTTTTGAGATAGTTATGTTGGTTATTGAATCAGGAGAAACGGGATGTCCGTCAGAAGTGAAAAAACGGGTAAGACTATCCGAAAGTGAAGTGATAGGAGCAAGGGAATTCATTATTTCATGCATAAGCACGCGTATGAGTTTTATCCACGAGTCGAGTTCTTTTTCGTCAAGTTCATTGCGTATGTCCTGTATTGAAATTATCATTAGTTCTTCATCACGCATCTTAAAATCCGATGCCTTAAGCGCTAACTGAACCTCACCCCGTTCTGAATTAATCGAGACCAGCCTTCTCTCTGTGGGGGCAATGGTTTTAATTGTCTGATACAGTTTAAGGTCAATACGTTCAAGTTGCTGGATATGAGTTAGGATATCAAGCGATAGCAGTGCTTTTGCCGTGGAGTTGGTATGCAGGATGAAGCCTTTTTTATTAAAGGTGATTAACCCGGTGGCGAGGTGTTCAATAATAGACTGAAAGTACTGTTCCCTCTGTCGGTTTTCAATTTTCAACTGCTGTATCTGCCTGTTGACTTTATTTAGTCCCTGGTAAATGGCATGGATTGACTTATCATTGATATTCGTCGGCATTGTAAGGGTCGAATCATCATTCTGAACCGACTCGAGAAAATAGCTGATCCTGCGGTTGGTAGTATTGAGAAAATGAATAAGCAGAAAGATAAACAGTATATCGGTGAGGATTACAAATATCATTAACTCAGCTGGTTTCCCTGCAGAAATCATCCAGCCGGCCAGGGCACTGAGGAGGGAAACTGCCAGTATCCTGATGAATGTCTGAAAATAAAAGTTACGGATTATCATTATCCCTGTTTCCTGATTTTATTATATAGTGTCTGGCGGGTGATTCCCAGCTGATCCGCTGCAGCACTCATATTCCCATTGTTTTTTTCAATCGATTGTCTTATCATTCTTTGCTCCATCTCCTCCAGAGTCATGTCGCTGTCAGAAGTCTTTCCCTGCATAACAGGCTTCATGAAGAAGTCTTCGGCTTTAAGAATATTACTTTCGCTTAAAATTACAGCCTTCTCAATTGTGTGCTGTAATTCACGTATATTCCCCGGCCAGGAATATCTTACCAGTTTCTCCTGAGCCTGATTGTTTATCTTAAGGTTCGTTTTGTTATATTTTGAAGAATACTTTTTAAGGAAGAAATCGGCTAAAACAAGAATATCGTTTCCTCGCTCCCTAAGAGGCGGAACCTCAATCTGAATGGTGTTTATGCGGTAAAGCAAATCCTCACGGAACAATCCTTCGCCTACCATTCTATCCAGGTTTTTATTTGTTGCACATATAAGCCTTATGTTGATCGGCACTGTTTTGTTCGATCCGATTCTTGTAATGGTCCTGTTCTGAACCACTGCCAGCAGTTTGGACTGAAGATGGTAAGGAAGGTTCCCTATCTCATCAAGGAAAAGACTTCCTTTATCAGCAACTTCAAATTTTCCGGGACGGTCATCTCTTGCATCGGTAAAGGCTCCCTTTACATGGCCAAACAGTTCACTCTCAAATAAGGTCTCCGTCACAGAACCCATATCAACACTTATCATTACCTCGCCTGAACGATCTGAAAGTCGGTGAATCTCATGTGCTATCAACTCCTTTCCAGTACCATTTTCTCCTGTAATCAGAACATTTGCATCGGTCCTGGCCACCTTCCTTACCATTTTAAGCACCTGCATCAATTGAGGAGAAGAACCTATAATATACTTCTGTTCCCGGTTCAGTTCCGATTTCAAGCCCTTTTCCTTTTCCTTTAATACAATTACCTCTTTCTTCGACCAGTTGAGCTGAATGGCCGACTTAAGGGTTGCAAGCAACTTGCTGTTGTCCCATGGTTTCAGGAAGAAATCAGTTGCTCCCATCTTCAATGCTTTGACCGCCAGCTCAATATCCCCGAAGGCAGTGATCATCACGACCGAAATTTCGGGATGAATCTCCTTGATCCTGCCCAGCCAGTATATACCTTCATTACCGGTATTAACCCCTGCATTGAAATTCATATCGAGGATGACAAGGTTATATTCCTTTTTACTCAATTCAGAAAGAATCTGATTTGGATCTGAAAGCGTCGTTATTGTATGAAACTCGGGGACAAGAAATATCTCGAGGGCGCTCAGAATACTTTTATTATCGTCGACTATTAGTATATTCCCTCTGATCATTTTTCTTTTAAAGTTAGACTATGACCTACCCAAAAACAATAAATTGTAAAAATATTTAACATTTTATTGTATATAAATTTTACCATGGGGAAAGAGGCTTTGAGTTAAAAACAAGATAATCAATTTAATATAATTCTGGCACTATTATGGATAATCTTTACAATCGAAAAGATTTATTATGAGTAAGAAGTTTTTTAAGGCGGTGGTTGTTTTTTTATTGGTTGCTAATGCGCTGGCGGCTCAGGACTCCTGGAATCTGAGTGAGTGCATTTCCTATGCCATTGAGAACAACATAGGATTAAGGAAGATGGGAGTAGCTGAGAAGATAGCTGAAGAGAATTTCAGACAATCTCAGAGGAATTTTCTGCCAGGTATCTCAGCATCGACAAACAGTGGATTTAGTTTTGGCCGTTCAATCGACCCGGTCACAAACGGAGTTATCAATAATCAGTTTTTTAACAATAGTTACAGCCTGGGTGCCTCAATGACCTTATTCAATGGATTCATGATGATTAACCAGGTTGAATATCAAAAGTATATTAAAAGGGCAGCTGAACAGAAACGCCTGAATGCCACAGACGACCTTGCTTTCCAGGTAATGAATTCTTATTTCGATATGCTCTATTTTAAGGGCATCCTGCAAATAGCTGAGAGTCAGGTCGAAACATCGGGGATAAATCTGAAGAGGGTTGAGAAACAGGTTGAACTGGGCATGAAGTCAAATACTGACCTGTTGGAAATGCGTGCCAATTATGAATCTGAAGAGCTGAAGAGGATTCAGGCAAAAAACAGTCTCAGAAATGCAAACCTTCAGTTGGTTCAACTGATGAACCTGTCAGATACGACGATGCTGATTCTTGTTGATGAACAGATGCCTGTAGTTGAGGCCCATGCGCAAGACCGGCAGGAACTATTTGAGTCCTACATTGGTTGGTCACCCTGGTTTCAGTCTTTCCGGGCTCAGTTGGATGCCAGCCGTAAAAGTCTGGCCATCAGTCGTGCCCAATTGTTTCCTTCCATTTCTGTAAACGGATCTGTCAATACGCATTATTCAGGGACCAACAGGGATAATTCGGATAATGTGATCGGGTTCAGTAATCAGTTTAACAGCAATCTCAACCAGTATATCGGGGCTTCGTTAAACATTCCGGTTTTTAACAGGTGGAACAGACGTTCAGACATTAAGAAGGCTAAATTTGAGATAGAGCAGGCACAAAATACGCTTGATGAGGAAAAACAAAAGTTGTATTTTGAAATGGTAAATAACCTCAATGAGCTGGAAGCCCTTGAAAATGAATACAGCCAGTATCTAAAGCAGCTTGAGGCCGACAGTCTGGCCTACCAGGCATCAGAAAAAAAACTTGCACAGGGTATTGTTAGTGTTATTGAGTTCTATATTGCCAAAAACAGATTGGCTAATACTGAAAGTCAGGTACTTAAAGCAAGGCTGCAATGGGAGGTGAAAAAAAGGGTTCTTGATTTCTACGCCGGGGAAAGGTTCTGGGAATAAATTCAAAGAAGTAAGCCACGGTAAAGAGAGGAATTCAGATGAGTAAATGTGAGATAGTAAATATAATATAAGGAAGATAAAGTCTATTTTTATGGGAATGGATAAGGTTATAGAAAAGAAAAAAGGGTTAAGACCAAAACATGTTATCTGGACCGCTGTTGCACTTGCTTTTGGTTTTTTACTCTTCAAAATTGTCCTTTCGGGGAGTGTTTCAACATTCAGGACTGAAAAAGATAAATTAACTATCAGTACTGTTGAGGAGGGGCAGTTCAATGATTATATTACAGTCATTGGCAGGGTCGAACCCATAACAACAATCTACCTCGATGCCATTGAAGGTGGTCAGGTTGAGGAACGGTTTATTGAAGAAGGAGCTATGCTCAAAAAGGGAGATGTTATCCTCAGGCTCGAAAACAGGCAGTTATACCAGACAATTCTTAATAGTGAGGCAGCCCTGGCAGAGAAGGAAAACTACCTCAGGAATACCCGCATAAGTTTTGAGACCGAGTTGATACAGTCGCGCAAAAATATCCTCGACAGCTACTACAGGCTTGTAAGGAATAAGCGCTTTTTCGAACAAAACAAAGAGCTCTATGAAGAACAGCTTATCTCGGGAGAAGATTATCTGCAGGCGAAGGAAGATTTTGAATATGAGTCCAGTATGCTCGAGCTGAATAAACTGAAGGCAAAAAACGACTCCACCATCCGGATCACTTCGATGCAGACTCTTGAAGCCGACCTTGGGAAAATGCGCCAGATGCTTGTTCTCGTCAGGGAAAGGCTCGATAACCTGAATGTAAAGGCTCCTGTCGACGGGCAGCTGGGAATGCTTGATGCCGAAATAGGGCAACGTATAAATGAGGGCCAGCGCATAGGTCAGATCAATGTCCTGGATAATTTCAAGATAGTGGCTTTGATCGATGAACACTATATCGACAGGGTTGTACGCGATCTTCCTGCCGCTCTCGATCGCAACGGAACCAACTATAACCTTCACGTCAGGAAGGTATATCCGGAGGTGCGCAACGGGCAGTTTGAGATCGATCTGGTTTTCGATGATACAACACCCGATAATATCCGTACAGGACAAACCTACCATATAAAACTCGAGCTTGGGGAATCGGCACAGGCAGTATTACTCCCACGGGGAGGATTCTTCCAGAGCACGGGAGGCCAGTGGGTTTATGTGCTGAATGAGAACGGGACTGAAGCAACAAAAAGAAATATTCAGATAGGAAAACAAAATCCGCTTTACTATGAGGTTCTTGAAGGCCTAAATCCAGGCGAGACAGTAATAACCTCAGGATATGAGATATTCGGGACCAACGATAGAATAGTATTTAAATAATAATTAATAACATGATCAGAACTGTAAACCTAAACAAAGTATTCCGCACTGAGGAAATTGAAACCAGTGCCCTGAGCAATGTCACCCTTCATATTCAGAAGGGTGAGTTTGTTGCAGTAATGGGACCTTCGGGTTGCGGTAAGTCAACATTGCTTAACATTATCGGGTTGCTCGACAATCCTACCTCGGGTGAATACTATTTTGACGGGCAGGAAGTTGGTAGTTTCAGGGAACGTAACCGAACCCTTCTCAGGAAAGGCAATATCGGTTTTGTCTTCCAGAGTTTTAACCTCATCGACGAACTCAATGTTTACGAGAATGTGGAACTGCCACTGATATACCTGAAGATGAGTGCAAGGGAGCGTAAGGAAATGGTTGAAAAAGTACTTGAACGTATGAAGATCAGTCATCGTAAAAAACATTTTCCCCAGCAGCTATCAGGTGGTCAGCAACAGCGTGTGGCCATTGGACGGGCGGTTGTTGCCAATCCCAAACTAATCCTTGCCGACGAACCTACCGGTAACCTCGACTCAAAAAACGGGCTTGAAGTGATGAACCTGCTTACTGAACTCAACCGTGAAGGCACAACAATAGTGATGGTGACCCACTCGATGCATGATTCGGGTTTTGCTCACAGGGTGGTTAACCTGTTCGACGGCCAGATAATTACTGAAGAGGTGAAAAGACAAATGGCTGAAACCATACTGTGATTCATGCATGAATAAATGTAAGTAAGAAAATCCGGCAGAATAATAAGCAAGTAATAAAATTCCCTGAATGATACAATTAACAGACATAGACAAGTATTACGATTCAAAATTCCAGCGGACATTCGTACTGAAGTCTGTCGATCTGGAAGTAAAAGAAGGTGAGTTTGTAAGCGTAATGGGACCAAGTGGTTCCGGAAAATCAACATTACTCAATATAATTGGCCTGCTCGATAGTCCCTCAGCAGGAGAATACAGACTATTGGATAAATCAGTGCTAAACCTGAAAGAGAAGGTTAAGGTTGAATATCACCGCAATTTCATAGGTTTTATTTTCCAGGCCTATCACCTTATTGAGGAGATGACTGTATATGAAAATATTGAGACTCCGCTTATTTATAAAGGAGTAAAAGCACGCGAACGTCAGTCTATGGTGGCTGATATGCTCGACCGCTTTAATATAGTTGCAAAAAAGGAGCTATTCCCGCAGCAGCTTTCAGGCGGACAACAGCAACTGGTCGGTATAGCACGGGCAATAATAAGCAAACCCAGGCTTCTGCTGGCAGATGA
>JAVEZD010000112.1:0-3131 GCA_034003165.1 Bacteroidales bacterium
GCCTTTCAAGAGCCTTATGCAGAACCGCGTTCAGGTCGGAGGCTTCCTGTTCGTACAGGAAATCACGGGGATCAGCCTCCTCAAGAGAGGTCATCCTTTTTTCTTTCCGGATGATATCTATCATGGTATGATAAGCCGTTGTGAACAACCACGACTTAACTACCCTGTAATCAATGTCGGAGACACACATCCAGAGTTTTTCATAACTCTCCTGAACTACATCCCCGGCTCTGTCCTCATCCTTAATACTTGCCAGGATGAAACGATAAACAGAATCCGAATACTCATCAACTGACCTGTTGTAATCCTTAACCGTCATATAAATATCTTCAGCTAAAAGACGGATAAAAAGCAGATTTGTTACAAAAAAAAAGAGGAGTCTCCCAGACCGTATTGTAAAGTAATGATAGTCCGGCAGATGAGTGTACCGTGAGAAGGAGGGCAGGAAGGTCTGTTTCCGTTATTTTGGCTGATATACTCTTACCCAGTCGATTTCCATAACCGACATACCGTTGATTGGCTTGTCAAGGCCTCCGGCAAGAGAAATATACATTGGTTCCTGGGGTATGTCGGTTGTCCGGGAAAAGACCTCTTCACCGTTGATCTTCCATACCAGTTTACTAGTGGTCCATTCAAGGGAATAGATGTAGAACCCTGAAGCATATTTCGATCCTATCGACGATTTGAACACTTTGTCGGCTGAGGGGAAGATATCAAACCAGACCTTGGAGTCTGAAGTACGGCATATATCTATATGGGGTGTTATCCTGTCGGAAAGCAGCCAGAAGGCATTTCTGGCTGAAGGATTGCCCAGTCTGATCTTGGCGGTGAATATTCCGTATTTCTGTCTGAAGCTGGCGCCAGTGTTAATAATACCCGACGAATAACCGAACTCTTTAGTTGTGAATCCCTTGTCGGCCTGCCATACCTTTCCGTTGGTTTTTCCTGGTTTGGTTGTAATCCTGAGGATGCTGTTCCTGGCTTCAAAGTTACCTTCGGAGGTATAGGCATGAAGGTCTGACTCAACCGAATAGTTGTCTTTAAGCAGTTTGTCTCCCCAGTAATAGCGGGTAAGCCATAAGGAGCGATCGATGGTACTTCCCTCAAACTCATCACTGAAAGTCAGCTCCCTGTTTTTAAGAATATCAAATCTGTCTGAATCCCTGTTCTTAAAGTACCACGACAGGTCTTCATTTTTCTTAAGGTTTTCATATTCCTTCAACTCCCTGAACATTGAAGTTTTTTCAAATCTCTTTGTATCGAGGAGATAATTCTTTCTTTCAATGAAGTCGGCCGAAGCTACATAGTCCTTTAGCTCGTAATAGCGGTTAAGCCTCTGCGACCCTTCAAGACTGAGGTAGTTGGCATATTCCTTCGAATCCCTGAAAGCATAGTATTCTTTTATGTCGGCGCTTTTCTTCTGTCTTTTGTAGTCGAGGAGCTTTGCGTACTCTTCAGTATCTTTGAAGGTAACAGGCTTCATGTTCTTTTTGGCCAGGAACTCCTGGCTTGTAATATATTTGCTTAGCTCTTCGAACCTCTGGACACTTTTTGACTTCTCTACATCCCCCTTGGCGGCTGCCTTCAGGTAAGACCTTATTTCAGGATCTGATTTGAGAGCTTTGTATTCAAGGAATTTCCTGTATTCATCAGTATCTTTGAACCTTACAGGCTTCATCTTCTGCTTCTGTTTGAACTCAAAGGAGTCAATAAACGACCCGAGAGCTTCAAAATCTTTTATCTTCTGCGATCCGTCCATTTCCCTGAACCGATTCAGGGCAGTTCCGGCTGTCGTTTTAAAATAAAGTACCAGGTCCCTGGCTTTCTGAAGGGAAAGCAGTTCTTTTTCCTTTTTATACTCTTCTGAATCCTTATACCTTAGCGATTCAATCTCTTTCTTCTTGCTTAAGAAGCCGGACGAGTTGACCAGATCATTAAGTTCATTGTATCGGGCCAGGAGTTCTGATCCGGATATTGACTTAAGTTTTTCAAATTCACTAATAAGGGTTTTTTCAGCCAGTTCAATTTTAGAAGTTGAAGGGATTAAACCCAATAGAAGCCTGAGACTTGCCATTGTCAAACAGTTTTGTTAACACCTGTTAAAGATAGAAAATCTTTTATAAATACATTATCTGCCGGTACTAATTATTGGTAATTGCAGATTATGGACCTGAAAGGGGGAGTGTCGATGGTTCCTGTAAACCGGTTTTAAGAAGTTGCGGTGGTGATCTTTCATATAGAATTATGCAGGAATTTTAATACATTTACTGCTTCACTTATAATAGACAGGATGGCTCTTGTTCATGAATTTGAGAAAAGCGGCAACTGGCTGTTTAAAAGAAGAAGCTGGTTACCAGTGTTTTTCCTCATTGCAGGTGTTGTAGCCATGTACCTTGGTAACAGGCAGATTATTCTTTTTAACAGGCGGGCAGAGCTTATTTTTTTGTCTGTAAGCCTTATTGGCGAGTTGATAAGGGTAATAACAGTCGGATTTGCACCCAGGAATACTTCGGGCAGGAACACAGTCAGTGGCCAGATTGCCGATCAGCTTAATGTTACCGGGATGTATTCACAACTCAGGCACCCCTTGTACCTGGGTAACTTCTTCATGTGGCTTGGGCCTGTTCTTTTCATGAGATCGTTTCTTTTTTTACTGTTCTTCATCATGGCTTACTGGCTTTATTACGAAAGAATCATCTTTGCCGAGGAGCAGTTTCTGAGAAGGAAGTTTGGAGAAGCCTATGACCAATGGTCTGAAAAGGTTAAGGCCATCATCCCACGTTTTAGTGCTTACATACGGCCTTCACTGCCATTCTCGGTAAGGAATGTGCTTAAGCGCGAATACAACAGCTTTGTCAACATATTCCTTACCTTCATAATACTCGATGTCTTCAGGAATTACTTTCTGGCAGAAAGGATTTTTCTGACACCTATGTGGTTATGGATATCTGTACCAGCTGTATTTATATGGCTGGCAATAAGGTTGATCCATAAAAAAACCAGATGGCTTGAGGTCGAGGGACGTTAATCCCTGCTGGCTCCGGTAAAAATCATTACGTAATAAAGCAGGGTGGCCAGCGACCCGAGTGCTGCCACAACATATGTATAGGCTGCCCATTTTAGTGCATCCT
>JAVEZD010000112.1:3231-7609 GCA_034003165.1 Bacteroidales bacterium
TGGCTTGAGGTCGAGGGACGTTAATCCCTGCTGGCTCCGGTAAAAATCATTACGTAATAAAGCAGGGTGGCCAGCGACCCGAGTGCTGCCACAACATATGTATAGGCTGCCCATTTTAGTGCATCCTTAGCCTTGTCGTGGTTCTGATACGATGTTATTCCGGCATCCGACAACCAGGCAAGAGCCCGGGTGCTTGCATTGATCTCGACGGGGAGGGTTATGAAGCTGAAGAGGGTGGTAAGTCCAAAAATCACGATACCGGCGAGCAGCAGTGCAGGAAAGGTGTTAACCATCAGAATGCCCAGCAGCAGAATCCACTGCACATATCTCGACGAGAAACTGACGGCAGGCACCATCTTTGACCTGAAGCCCAGCCATGCATAAGCTGTGGCGTGCTGAACAGCATGCCCGCATTCATGAGCCGCAACAGCGGCAGCTGATATACTCCTGCCATTATATACTTCGTTACTGAGGTTTATAGTTTTTGTCTGGGGATTGTAATGATCAGTCAGATGTCCCTGGACACTCTCGACTCTGACATCATAGATGCCGTTGTCGTGAAGCATCCTTTCAGCCACATCTTTTCCCGACATACCGTTGTCGATGGGAATACGTGAGTATCTTTTGAATTTCGACTTAAGAGTCATGCTAACGATCCAGCTAAGGACCATGAAGCCAATAAAAATAATCCAGATATTCATTTTTCTTTAACTTTAATATTATCCTCTTTCTGCCAGCAAATTCTTTGCCACTTCCTTTTTAGGTTTAATAGCGCCATTTTGGCAGTGAACAAAGGTAATCAATTGCCTTATGCTATAACAAATCAGTTATCTGATTGTTATATTTGTCGTATGATAAGTTTTCCTGAGAAGCTGCTTTCTTTCTTACTGGCGCTGCCTGTTCATTTTTACAGGTATGCTATCTCGCCTTTTCTGAGGCCTTCGTGCCGGCATATCCCTACCTGCTCAGGTTATACCCTGGAGGCACTTGGCAGGCATGGGCCTTTCAGGGGATCTTTTCTTTCAGTGGGAAGGATAATGAGATGCAGGCCCGGCGGTACTCACGGTTATGATCCGGTACCTTTGGTGTGGATAAGACGTTACAGACCATTTTACTTCCTTTTAAGAAGAAATCCTTCATCAAACAGGTTGAAGAGATAGTGAGAGTTTATGCGCCGGAAATTATCAGAAATTAAGTTCTTTCCTTAGCTGCTGGTAGCCCGAACGGCTCACCGGCAGTCTTTCTCCCGATTTAAGAATAGCCACATGGTTGTCTTTGGTGTAAGGTTCTATCCGGGCGATTTCCATGACCCTCACAATATATGACCGGTGTATTCTTATAAATTCAGACCTTGGAAGATTCTCCTCGTAGAATTTCATGGTCTGCTGTTTCAGTGCTTTGCCGGTGCTGTGGTGTATCATAACATAATCGTCGCATGCTTCTACAAACCTTAGCTGTTCGACCGGGATCAGATTAATGGCGTTGCCTTTTCTGACCACCACCCTGTTAAGAGGTGTTGAGGCTTCAGGTCTCTTTTCAAGTATTTCTTCAGGTTTTTTATCCCTATCCGCGCCCGACCTGAGTTTCTCAATTGCTTTTTTAAGGGCTTCGTTGAGTCGCTCATGCGAATAGGGTTTCAGAAGATAATCCACGGCATTGAGTTCGAAGGCCCTGATAGCATATTGATCGTAGGCAGTGGTAAAAATGATTCCGGGTTTCTCATCAAGAACCTCTAGCAGTTCGAACCCTGTCAGCTTCGGCATCTGGATGTCGAGAAAGACAAGATCGGGCTTCAGCCGGGAGATAGCTTTGAGCCCGGCATAACCATCCTGGCATTCGGCAATTATCTTTATCTCCTCATTACCCCTGAGGTAATGCTTCAGTATCTCCCTTGCAGGAGCTTCGTCTTCAATTATTATTGTCTTTATTTTCTCCATGATCGGGGTGGGAGCACGGTTAATTTTATAAATTCCTTTTTACCGGTTCTGAGCCTGAGGTCATGTATAGTTTTTATATGGCAAAACTTCATTTACATCCGGCTCATAAGGTTTATTCTATAAAGGGATAAACAGTTTTACAGTAAAGATACCATTTTCCCTTTTTGTGACCAGGTTACCTCTGGTTCCGTAAAACAGTCCGAGCCTGCGCGATACATTTATCAGACCCGTGGCAGTTCCTTTCGTGGCAGCCATACCATCTTCATAGTTATTGCTTATGGTTATTCCGAGAATACCTTCAGACAGACTGGCTTCAGTTGTTATTGTAACCTTTTCGGTGCTTTCGTAAACACCATGCTTAATGGCGTTCTCGTAGAGTGGTTGCAGAAGCATTACGGGCATCTTAACGTCAAGGGTGTTATTGTCTATCTTTTCAATGGTTGTCAGTTTGTCGCCAAATCTGACTTTTTCAATTTCGAGGTAAGCCCTCAGACTTTCAAGTTCGCTCCTGAAGGTTACAGGCTGTTCGTCTTTTCTGGAGAGAGAATACCTCATGAAATCAGATAGTTTGATAACCATGTCCCTTGCCTTTTCAGGATCCGTAATAGTAAGGGAGCTTATCGAGTTCAGGCTGTTGAAAAGAAAATGAGGGTTGATCTGCGACCTGAGCATCTTCAGTTCGGTATCTCTTACGAGCGATTCGAGCCGGGCTTCCCTTGCATTTTTTTCTGAAAGCCGGGCCAGGCTCTCAAAAAGGTAATAAGTGAGTATGAAAAGGCTGTAGATGAATACCCCAAGGCTGAGTCTGTAAGGCAGGGTAATCTTCCAGTATTCAAGGTATCCGGTGGTATCTTTTATCATGGCCATTACAATAAGTTTTGTCAGGAACGACCAAAGGATGACAGAGATGGCACCGCTTGCCAGAATATTTGAGATATTGGCAGCAACCGAGGTATTTCCCGTGTTGAAGTATCTGAAAGGATACCAGAGAGAAAGTCCGATGCCTGATATTATTATATAGGAGGTTATGGCGTCGGGGATACTTACTGCCGTATAGCTGCCGTACGCGATGTAATAAAGTATGAACTGGCCCAGAGAAAGAGTAAGCAAAACCAGCCACCATACCAGAAGACGTATCCTGTCGGATAATACGGGATGCTTCATCCGTATGTAATTTTACTTTCCAAAGCCGGATAGCCTTCCACCTGAGGCCCGAAGAGTCGTCCTGTTTCAGGTGGGAGGCTATCCATATGTATGAAATTATAAACCTGCATGGTTTCCTTTGTAATACATGTGGCTTTATCCGGGGGCTTTTCAGTAACTTTTTATCTCTCCGCCACCAAACACTACGGCACCTCTGATTATCAACTGCCTGTTCGAATCGATTGTACGGCCCGGAAGCAGTTTTCTGGAGTCGCCAAAGCCTCCCAGTACAGGTGTTACCTCAATTTTTACATACCAGTCGTCGGGGACGATGATAGTGGCACCGCCGAATACGCATGCCAGTTCGATCTCGGCAATACCGGGGGCCAGCTGAGCCTTGGTGAGGTCGAGTTCAATACCTCCAAAGACTGCAGTGATCTTACCTCCTTTGAAATTCTGGGATACAACCTGACGCTCTCCTCCGCTGAAGACATTAACATAGTCCACATAATCATCTCCGGCGGTGGTCATGTTACCCGAAAAACGGGGGTGCCGCCTGCTAACTATGAAAATAATACCAACTATAATAAATATTGATGGCCAGAACATGTTATATATATGGAAGGTCTCACTGAAGATCCTCGGGATGAGAAAGAAACCTCCCACTGCCATCACTATGATTCCGGCTGTCTTCTCGGATGCTCCTATTGACATCACAGCCCCGATGGCAATAAGCAGCATAGGCCAGCTGAAAATTATATTATCAAGAAAGGAGGGAAAGAAGCCGGCATTTCTTATAACAAGGAAGAGCCCTGCCAGTACAAGTATTACACCTATAATGACCCTGTTGCTGTTTCCGGGTCTGTATTCACTGTTTGGTCTGTCATCTGTTTCCATAATTGTAAATTTACACGTTTCAAAACTGTTTGGTCCTGTTTCTTTTTAAAAGAGATGAAATAATAAGCCCCAGACCGACGAGAATGATTACCGACGGCCAGTAAATGGTATTGAAATATGCCGGTAGTTCAAGCGACAGTTCATCCATCAGGAACCAGAAGCCTCCGGCAATGAAAAGAACCCCCCCGGTGAAATTGAGGTTTAGTATAAGCAGAACCCCGATGAATATCAATACCGTCTGCCAGGTGAAATAGTTGCTTACTTCGCCCAGGTTCAGAAGGTCGTTTGTAGCTACAAGCAGGGCCACACCGAGAAGGATCAGGAATAAACCAAAACTTACATGAGGATGAAGTTCCCCCTTGTGTTTGTTAAAATGCATCGTTTCAATGTTCCTTTTCATC
>JAVEZD010000113.1:0-7508 GCA_034003165.1 Bacteroidales bacterium
ATAAACTCACTGAAGCCATAAGATGTCCATTTCCTGTCAACCTTATTGATTGTCTCAGCATCCATGGTGACCACATTGGGCCATCTGTCGGGGAAAGGTCCTTTTCTTCGGGCCTTTGTTGTTCCGTCGATTAACAACAACTGTTGTACAGGAAAACAATGATCCCTCAGCGGATCTGAATTTCCAAGTACCTGCCAGGCCACCATATGAAGGTTTTTTACGTCAACCATCTTATCGACAAGAAGTACCAGGCGAAAACTGTTTATCCAATCTTCACGGGCGAGAGCTATTCTGACAGCCTCAACATCGGTCATGGCGGGTTCGCTGCCAGCCGAGACGATGAGCAGGGGCAGGCCTGCTTCAGGCAGGTCGCTGTTATAGTCAGCAAACAGGTTAGCAGAAGTAAGTACAGATGGAGGCATAACGATCGTGCCTGGTATAGAGCTGTCAGTCAGGGAGTCCCTTCCCATCAGTTCCTCAGGGTATTTGACTGTGGCATCGATGCCGGCTTTGCCTCCGAACGACATCGCAGCACTTGAATGGTCGAGGACATCAAGAGGTCCTTTAAAGAACATCAGGTCGTGGCGGGGATCAAAGTGCATGAAGACATGACGGGCAAGTCTGTCATAATCCCTTATATCAGTATCTCCGCTGACTACAATAATATATTTTGTAAACATCATCTGTCCTGCTCCTGACAATGAACTAATCACCTTCATACCCTGGCCGGGGTATGACTTTCTGATTTTTACAATAAGAAGGTTATGGGCAACGCCGGCAGGAGGCATATGAAAATCCTCAACCTCGGGTTGTATAGCCAGTTTCACGGGCTCAATGAATATTTTTTCTGTGGCTTCTGCAATCCATGCATCCTCCTGCGGAGGGATGCCCACTATTGTAGCGGGATAGACGGCATCGCGGCGATGAGTTATACATGTGACATGGAACCTGGGGTACCAGTCGGCCAGTGAATAGAAACCCGTGTGATCGCCAAAGGGACCTTCCCATACAGGTTCCTCTGAGGGTTCGACATATCCTTCAATAACTATATCGGCATCGGAAGGGATGTACAGTTCGTTTGTGAGGCAGCGGACCATGTTCACCCTTTTCTTTCTGAGCCAGGCGGCAAGGATATACTCATCAATATTTTCAGGGAGAGGAGCTGTGGCTGCCCATGCATATACGGGGTCTCCTCCCAGGGTCACCGTTACCGGCATCCTTCGTCCGGTCTCCTTCCATGCCTCAAAATGTGATGCTCCCGTTTTATGTCTCTGCCAGTGCATGGCAGTTGTCTTTATATCGAGTATCTGCATCCTGTACATTCCTGCATTTACGTTACCAGTATGGGGATGGACAGTGTGGACGACAGGGAGTGTTATATACCTTCCGCCATCGGAGGGCCAGCATTTAAGGACAGGCAGTATTGACAGGTCGGGGTCATTTATTACCACCTGCTGGCAACTCCCACGTGTTGCTGTCTTTACAGGCAACAGGCCGGCCAGTTTAGCAAGCTTTGGCAAGGCGGTCAGTTTTCCTGCCAGAGAGGTGCCGGCCGAAGAGAGTTCCTTCAGCAGTTCTGAGATTCCTGAGGCAGCGCTGGCAGGCTCGCCTCCAAGGGCCATACTGATTCTTTTCTGCGAGCCATAGGCATTGATGAGCAGTGGAAAAGGTGTTCCGGTATCTTCGAAGAGCAGTGCTTTCCCTTTGTATTTTGTTATCCTGTCCGTTATCTCGGTTATCTCGAGGACAGGATCTGCAAAGGCTTTTATTCTGTGAAGCTCTCCCTGTTCACTGAGTGCTCTGATAAAATCGGCAAGTCCTGAATAAGCCATACGGTTTTTGTTTTTCAGGGTTAAAGATAGCAAATATGCGATTACCGTTAGGGCAATGAGTGCCAGGCAAAGGCAGGCAGAAGTATGGGGTGATTGTCTGCAGCAGATAAGACAACCTAGTCACTACGATTAGGGCTGGGGGTATAAAAACAATAATGGGAACTATTCCGTGGAGTAGTTCCCATTCGCTGGATGCAACCGAGGCTGCAGGCAGCGTCAGGTTACTGTTATTGTGACCGGCTGCATTTCCTGATACCAGATCTGGATTTGCAACCCATGGCTTTTGGGCGATGCCTTTTACGGCATTGCCTTAAGGCTTTCCTTTTGTCCGTTTCTAAGGCGGACTTCCGGGAAGAAGCGTCTTTCAGGCTCCGTTATCGTCTCCCGAAGGATCTGATTTCCGGACCAGATGATATCCGACCGGAGTTGGATTTCTCTGTTGCCCTTAGACTCAGTCGCTGAAAGAACGTTTCCGGTTTTCGTTGACCTGCCGGACATAGGAAACCGAAGTCTCCCGGCCCAGGCTTCGGCTCTCCTGATGCGCAGACCCGAGGGTCTGACCGGACCGGATTATTTCTCACTTAAGAAAAACTTTCTGATCCCACATCTTTTGAGCAGTCTTTTATCGCTCACCTGATATATCAAATTTAATATAAAAGGAGACTTAATGCAAGAGTCTGTGCTTCATAGTTCTACACACGATATTAACAAGACTTGACAATAATTGTTAATAACTCCGCAAATGCCCTTTGCATGGGGACTGGAAATAAAAAAGCAACACATGGAAAAACCCTGTGTTGCAAAATAAATCAGACCGTCTCGTTTAATTATATACGATCAGGGGAAGTTATTTTTTATAACCGTAAACGGCGAGGTCACCGAGCATCTCCTCGATTCTGAGGAGCTGGTTGTATTTGGCAATTCTGTCGGTTCTGCTGCACGACCCGGTTTTAATCTGTCCCGAGTTAGTAGCAACGGCAATATCGGCAATGGTTGAGTCTTCAGTCTCACCCGACCTGTGCGATGTAACGGTTGTATAACCAGCTCTGTGGGCCATTTCGATGGCATTGAGGGTCTCAGTAAGTGAGCCTATCTGGTTGACCTTAATAAGAATTGAGTTGGCGCAGCCCATGTCTATTCCTTTTTTAAGGTATTCGACATTGGTTACAAAGAGGTCGTCACCGACTATCTGGCATTTACTGCCGATTCTATCTGTAAGCATTTTCCATCCTTCCCAGTCACCTTCAGCCATGCCGTCCTCGATAGAGTCGATAGGGAACTGGCCTATCAGTTTCTCGAAGTAGTCGACCTGTTCCTGGGATGTTCTTCTGGCGCCTTTTGGTCCTTCGAATTTGGTATAGTTATACATGCCGTTCTCATAGAATTCAGAAGCGGCGGCATCGAGGGCAATTGTGACATCAACGCCGGGTTTGTAGCCGGCTTCAGCTATTGCCTTCATAATGGTCTCGAGAGCGTCTTCTGTTCCGTCGAGTGTAGGAGCGAATCCTCCTTCATCGCCGACTGCTGTACTTAGTCCGCGTCCTTTAAGCACTTTTTTAAGGGCATGGAATACTTCAGCGCCCATTCTGAGTCCCTCTTTAAAGGAAGGGGCACCAATGGGTCTGATCATGAATTCCTGGAAAGCTATCGGAGCATCTGAGTGTGAGCCGCCATTAATAATATTCATCATGGGAACGGGAATGGTAACTGCATTGGATCCTCCTATATATCTGAACAAAGGCAGACCGTGGTAAGAGGCAGCAGCTTTGGCCACTGCGAGAGATACACCGAGGATAGCATTGGCACCCAGGTTACTCTTTGTTTTGGTTCCGTCGAGTTCTATCATTTTAGTGTCGATACCAATCTGATCAGTGACATCCATCCCGGTCAGTTCTTCAGCAATAACGTTATTTACATTATGAACGGCTTTAAGAACACCTTTTCCAAGATAACGTGATTTATCTCCATCACGAAGCTCAAGAGCTTCGTTTTCACCTGTTGATGCACCTGATGGCACAGCTGCTCTTCCCATATAACCACTGGCTGTCATAACATCAACTTCGATTGTCGGATTGCCGCGGGAATCAAGAATCTCACGTGCATGAACACTAACTATTTGACCCATAGAAAACTATTTTTAAATTAAACAATAATGCAATATACAAAAAAAAAGGGATATGGCTTTTGACTATATCCCCTGGCTTAAAATTAATTTTATTATTCCTTATCTCCTGCTTCAGCAGGTTCTGAGGCTGTCTTTTCTGTTTTTTCCTCAGGAGCTTTGGCTTTTTTTTCAGTGGCGGCTTTTGGTGCTTTGCCTTCAGCCTTCTCAGCTGTAGCTTTCTTTGAAGATCTTCTTCTTCTTGTAGCCTTCTGTTTGCCGGCAGTTTCATTACCAAGCATGGCTTCGTTATAGTCAACCAGTTCGAGAATGCACATATCGGCATTGTCTCCTATACGGTTTCCTGTCTTGAGTATACGTGTATAGCCTCCAGGTCTCTCGGCCACTTTGGGAGAGACTTCCCTGAACAGTTCAGATACGGCTTCCTTATCCTTCAGGTAACTGAATACCACTCTGCGTGAATGGGTTGAATCCTCCTTTGACTTGGTTATAAGAGGTTCAACATAGGTTCTCAGTGCCTTTGCCTTTGCCGTTGTTGTAGCAATTCTTTTATGAAGGATCAGTGATGATGCCATATTTGAAAGCATCGCCTTCCTGTGTGAACTTGTTCTACCTAAATGGTTAATAACTCTTTGATGTCGCATTTCTATATACCTTAACCAGTTTCTAATTAATCTTTTTCCAGTTTATACTTGCTCACGTCCATGCCAAATGAAAGGTTCATGGAGTCGAGTAATTCGTCAAGTTCTGTCAGTGATTTCTTTCCGAAATTCCTGAATTTAAGCAGATCATTTTTATTGAACCTGACAAGATCACCCAGTGTTTCTACTTCAGCTGCTTTCAGACAGTTGAGTGCCCTGACAGAAAGGTCGAGGTCAATCAGTTTAGTCTTAAGCAGTTGTCTCATATGCAATACTTCCTCGTCAAACTCCTCATTGGCCAGTTTATCATCCGAATCGAGAGTTATCTTCTCATCGGAGAAAAGCATGAAATGGTAAATAAGTATTTTGGCTGCCTCTTTGAGTGCCTCTTTGGGATGTATTGATCCGTCTGTTTCTATCTCGAGAACAAGTTTCTCATAGTCGGTCTTCTGCTCGACACGGTAGTTTTCCACTGCATATTTTACGTTCCTTACAGGTGTAAAAATTGAATCGATGGCTATAAGTCCGAATTCGGCATCTTCAGGTTCATTTTCCTCTGCAGGCACATATCCTCTGCCCTTGCTTATTGTCAGCTCGACCTGTAGTTTAACATCGGTTTCCATTCTGAAGACCACCATGTCGGGGTTAAGAACTTCGAAGCTGGTCATCGCGGAGTTGAGATTCCCTGCCTTGAAAACATCCTGTCCCGAAAATTTCAGAAGCACCTTTTCACTATCCACATCATCGACTATCCTTTTAAAACGGATCTGTTTCATGTTAAGGATAATCTCAGTAACATCCTCTATTACACCAGTGATGGTTGAGAACTCGTGGTCAATGCCTTCAATTTTAACTGTGGTAATGGCAAAGCCTTCGAGTGAAGAGAGCAGAATTCTCCTCAGAGCATTACCTACTGTAATGCCATATCCGGGTTCAAGGGGGCGGAATTCGAATTTTCCGTACCCTGAATTGGCTTCAAGCATTATAACCTTATCAGGCTTCTGAAATGATAAAATGGCCATAGAATTTATCTTATATAATTACTTTGAATATAATTCAACTATAAGTTGTTCCCTGATATCTTCAGGTATGTCAGAACGTTCCGGCAAGCTCATATATTTACCTGCCATCTGTGAATCATCCCATTCGAGCCAGGGTAGTTTTGAATATCTCCTTGTTGTCAGAGAGTCGACAACAGTCTCGAGAGACTTTGATTTTTCCCTTACACCCACTATATCGCCGGGTTTAAGCTGGAAAGATGGTATGTTAACAACATCACCGTTCACTGTTATATGGCGGTGTGATACCAACTGGCGCGCAGCAGCTCTTGTAGGGGCAATACCGAAGCGGTATACTACGTTGTCGAGTCTCGATTCGAGAAGTTGCAACAGAACCTGTCCGGTTACGCCTTTTGATTTTGAAGCTTTTTCAAAGGTATTGCGGAACTGTTTTTCGAGAACGCCATAGGTATATTTTGCCTTCTGCTTCTCTCTGAGCTGAATACCATATTCCGAAGTCTTCTTTCTTTTTTTGTTGGCTCCGTGTTGTCCGGGAGGAAAATTTTTCCTGTCGAGGTTTTTGTCGGGGCCGTAAATGGGATCACCAAATTTCCTTGCAATTCTTGATTTTGGGCCAATATATCTTGCCATTGTGCTAGTAATTTTTTTCTATTAACAATCGATAAAGTAAAATATCAAACTCTTCTTCTTCCAGGTGCACGGCAACCGTTGTGGGGCATAGGAGTCACATCGACTATTTCAGTAACCTCTATCCCAACATTGTTGATTGACCTAATGGCTGATTCACGTCCTGACCCGGGGCCCTTGACAAACACTTTCACTTTTCTCAGTCCAAGATCATAAGCAGTTTTTCCGCACTCTTCAGATGCCATCTGTGCTGCATAGGGAGTGTTCTTTTTTGAACCCCTGAATCCCATTTTGCCGGCTGACGCCCATGATATCACCTGTCCCGAATTATTTGTAAGGGTAACAATGATATTGTTGAATGATGAATGTATATGAGCATGGCCGTTAGGTTCGACCTTTACGATCCTCTTCTTTTGTGCTCCGGTTTTCTTTGCCATATTCTATTTATTTAGTAGCTTTCTTCTTGTTTGCAACTGTTTTCTTTCTTCCCTTACGTGTTCTGGCGTTGTTCTTGGTACTCTGTCCGCGAACAGGCAAGCCAAGTCTGTGCCGTACCCCCCGGTAACAACCAATATCCATAAGCCTTTTGATGTTCATCTGGGTTTCAGAACGAAGTTCACCTTCAAGCTTAAAGTTATCATTAAGAATCCGGCGGATCGCATTTATCTGATCATCGTTCCAGTCCTGCACCTTAGCATTCCTGTCAACACCGGCTTCATCAAGTACTTTCTGAGCAGTACTTCTGCCTACTCCATAGATGTAAGTCAGGCCTATCTCGCCTCTTTTGTTTCTTGGTAAATCAACACCAACAATACGTGCCATATAACTTTTCTTAAATAAGTTGCAAAATTAATCAAATTATCCCTGTCTCTGTTTGAACTTGGGATTTTTCTTGTTAATAACATAAATGCGTCCTTTCCGTCTGACAATCTTGCAGTCGGCGCTGCGCTTTTTTATAGATGCTCGTACTTTCATTACTATATTCCTTTATTTGTATCTGAATGTTATTCTTCCTTTCGTAAGATCGTAGGGCGACATCTCAACTTTCACCCTGTCGCCCGGGAGGATCTTGATATAGTGCATTCTCATCTTGCCCGATATATGGGCAGTGATAACATGTCCGTTTTCAAGTTCCACCCTGAACATTGCATTTGAGAGGGCTTCTATTATAGTTCCGTCCTGTTCTATTGATGATTGTTTAGACATGCGTCTGTTTTTTATTTAATACTTCTTCTATAAATTTAAAAGTCGTTAAAACGTCTGCTTT
>JAVEZD010000114.1:0-2260 GCA_034003165.1 Bacteroidales bacterium
TTGCTTTTGTCAGGAGGCATGGAGCCGGAGAGCAGAGGTATTCTTACGGGAAAATTCTTTGAATACCTTGCATCAAGAAGACCTATTCTCGGCTTTGGACCAAAAGGGGGGGATATGGATATTGCCCTGGGGGAGAGCGAGGGGGGAGCAATGTTTGACTACGATGACGTGAGGGGGTGCAGAAGATGGCTGGAGGATAGATATGCCGAATACAAATCCGGAGTTGTGCCGCCTGCAGACGGAAATATTGAAAAGTACTCCAGAAAAGAGTTAACAAGGAGGCTGGCCCTCATACTTGACGAGATAACAAGAGAAAGTAAGTAGATATGAAAAATCTGAAAATATGGCTTCCATACGTGGCTGCTATCGCGCTGTTTTATGTGCTTGCATACATGTTCACACCACAGGTCTTCTCCGGGAAGGTGGTGAATCAAAGCGACATTGCCTCGTGGAGAGGGATGGCTAATGAGATAATAGAATACAATGAGTCAAATCCGGATAAGGATCCTGCCCTCTGGACAAACTCAATGTTTTCAGGTATGCCGGCTACCACAATATCAGTTATTTACGAAGGTGACTATACTGATGTTTTTTACAAGGCAATTCATAAGCTAACCGGCCAGAGACCGCCGAGCTATCTGCTAATAAGCATGGCGGGGGCCTTTTTGCTCTTTCTTGCATTTGGTGTAAACCCATGGTTGTCAATAGTGGGAGCAATAGCTGTCTCCTTTGCCAGTTACAATATGCAGATAATCCAGGTGGGCCATAATTCAAAGATGGTGGCAATAGCCTTTATGCCATGGGTACTTGCTGCAGTTGTCTATGCATACAGAAAGAAAGCACTTCTGGGAGCAATTCTGTTTGCCTTTGCACTAAGTTTCCAGATTAAGGCAAACCATCCACAGATAACATACTACCTGGCAATAATAGTTCTGGGCTATGGCTTTGCTGAGCTTTACAACCATATAATTGAGAAGAGATTCGTTAAGTTTATTAAAGTTTCTGCGTTACTGCTTGTGATGGGTGCTTTAGGTATTGCCACAAATATAAACCATCTCTGGCCCACCTATGAATACTCAAAGTACACTATGAGGGGCGGCTCAGAGCTGGCAAAAGAGCAGGGGAAGCAGCAGGAGGGTCTCGATATTGGTTATGCAACAAGCTGGTCATACAGCCCCGAGGAGACACCAAACCTCTTTATCCCTAACTTCAATGGTGGTGCATCCGCAGGGGAGCTGGACAGAGAGTCGGCAACATACAAAACCCTTAAAGGGGGCGGCTTTCAGGGGGCCGATCAGATAATCAAACAAATGCCGCTCTACTGGGGACCTCAGCCATTTACAGCCGGTCCTATGTATCTGGGGGCCGTAATGGTCTTCCTCTTCATATTTGCACTATTCATGCTGGGTGGAGCAATAAAGTGGTGGGCGCTGATTGTTACCCTGCTTGCCATACTGCTCTCATGGGGTTCAAACTTCCTTCCTCTTACAGAGTTCTTCTTCAAGAACATCCCTATGTATAACAAGTTCCGGACTGTCTCCATGGTTCTTGTTATTCTTCAGGTGATGGTGCCTTTAATGGGTATACTTGTTGTTGATAAGCTGGTTAAGAGTAGTGGTGAAGGTGATGTAATCTCAAAGAAATTTAAAACATCAATAATAAGTGCTCTGGTACTAACAGCCGGTTTTGCTTTGCTTGTTATGCTGATTCCTTCTATCGCAGGGTCGTTCGCATCTGCAGGAGATGGCAATCTTCCGGAGGAGATTCGTGCCTCACTTGCAATTGACAGGGCCTCGCTGCTCTCATCTGACGCACTTAGGTCTCTCATATATATTCTGGCCACAGCTGCTGTTTTGTGGTTTGCTTTTGGTCGTAAAAAAGAGTCCGTTAAAGGGGGTAATTTATCCGGAAGTAATTTACAAATTCTGGTATATGGTGTTATTGGATTACTTGTACTAGCAGATTTGTGGGGTGCAGGAAAGAGATACCTTAACGACTCTCACTTTATCAAGAACCGCGAATTTGAGCAGCAGTATGCTCTCCGCCCAGTTGATAACGTGATACTGCAAGACAAAGATCCAAATTACAGAGTTCTTGACCTGAGCATAAATACATTTAACGACTCACACGTAAGCTACCATCACAAAACCATAGGTGGCTACAGTCCGGCAAAGCTTCAGAGGTATCAGGATATGATTGATTATCATATTATGCCTGAAATGCAGAAGATTGCACAGGCATTGTCTGGAGTTAAGACTCT
>JAVEZD010000114.1:2360-7460 GCA_034003165.1 Bacteroidales bacterium
GGGTCTCCGGCGGCAACGGCAATGATTTTATCATCGGCCTCACCACCATCAAGCATCCTCATAACTCCTATTACCTTGGCCGGTACAATTGTAAGCGGAACCACCTCTATCTGAGACAGAATCAGGATGTCAAGCGGGTCTTTATCACCACAATAGGTTTGTGGTATGAATCCGTAGTTTGCGGGGTAGTATACAGATGTATACAAAACCCGGTCAAGTCTGAGCAGTCCGCTCTCTTTATCCAGCTCATATTTGGCTCTGCTCCCTTTTGGGATTTCTATTACTCCGTTTACAATATTTGGAAGCTTGTCTCCCGGCGAAACACAGTGCCAGGGGTTGAAACTGTTTGTCATAGTCATCATTTAGGTTAATGCTCAAATTTACAAAAAGAGTGGCTATCTTTGCACTTGATTATGAATAAGAGCAAATTAGTTAAGTTTAACAAATCACTGCCTGCAAATGTTGTGGCAGCGGCTCTTTTTATGATTATTACCACTGTAACCTTGATCTCCTCACCGTTTGGAGCGGCAGAGAGGGTATGCCACAATTCATCAGATGAGTATGCATATACCGCAACTTTTCAGAGCCACGGCTCAATGCTCTCATCATCATCGGCCTCAGTACCTGCAATTACAGAGACCCCACAGGCAGCGCCCGCAGCCAAGGGAAGCGGAGGTCAAATGTTCTTAAGATTATCAGGCTCTTCGCTTATCAGGCAAAGAGATATTGAAAACATTTACAGAAAGGCAACAATTATTTCAGGAGAGGCACGATCTGCTTCGCTGGAGCCTCTTAAGAGGTATTTCGTTTTTGCAATCAGGGAGATTATCATTTAGGTTCTGGTCTTAGAAAAAGTTTTTTCCAATTATTTATTTTTTAAGACTAAAATATGAACACAGATAATATCACAACAAATGATGTGAGAGCTATTTCACATCCAAAGGTTGCCAAAAGGGCAAACATAACAATCATTGCAACATCACTTATCCTGGTTATTTCTGGTATTCTGGCTATTGTTTTATGGTCAGGTGCCGCAGGCGTTATCATTATAATAGCCGGAGCAATAACCTATATAATCAAACCAACACTGGAGATATATGAACCTACAGGAGGCCATGTAGTGAGAAAGTCATACTATATCGCATCAGAAAAAAATCAGATAACCAAGACAATACTTGAAGGAGAACTTAACGACTCAGTGGAGGCCCTCCAGTTTCTTGAGCAGGGGGGAACCAGGCTAGATGTTCTAATAACAAAAGATAAGGGCTTTGCAGCATGGCAGCTCTTCCACTTTGTCCCTCATAAGTACGAGCCGGTTAGCAAGGTATACACACTCACAGGTCCACCGGCAGTACAGTTTGCAAGGTTTATTGAGAGGTCTTCAAAGGTTTGATTAAGGAATACCTAGAATAGTTTTATTAGGCCGACGGAGCTGAGGAGCACTAGCGCTATTGCAACAGGAGCAAGGAACTTGATAGTAAACATAACCCACTTCAATACGATTCCACCTATGGCAATAGAACCCCCGTTAGTGAGTTCGTCAAGCACGTCGGCTTTTTTCATCCTCCATCCTACAAACATAACAACCAGCAGGCCGCCTACAGGGAGCAGGATGTTTGAAGAGGTATAGTCAAAGAGGTCAAAGAAGGTTTTGCCGAATATCTTAACATCTGCAAGGACTCCGTTTGAAAGAGAGCTAAGGGTTCCAAAAACCCCAATTATTGAGAAGGCAATAAGTACAGCAGCTTTACGGGTGAGTTTAAGCTCCTCTGTAAAGTAGGCAACAATAACCTCCAGAAGAGATATTGAAGAGGTGATTGCAGCTATAAAAAGGATAAAAAAGAATGCTATTGCAATAACATTTCCAAAAGGCAACTGTGCAAATATCTGTGGCAAGGTAATAAATACAAGGCTTGGCCCCTGTCCGGGAGAGATGCCAAAGGCAAATACAGCAGGCATTACAGCGAGCCCCGCAAGAATTGCAAAACCGGTATCGGCAGCAACAGTCATAAGAGAGACCTTAAAGAGATTCTCGTTTTTCTTTACATACGAACCATAGGTTATAATGCAGCCCATACCAAGGCTAAGCGAGAAGAAGGCCTGCCCGAGTGCCGCAATCAGGGTGGCTCCGGTTATTTTTGAGAAGTCCGGATAGAAAAGAAATTTTATACCGGCAGAGGAGCCATCAAGAGTCATTGACCTTATTGCCAGCAGCATAACGAGAAAGAAGAGAGCAGGCATAAGAATTTTTGAGTACTTCTCTATTCCGTTTTTAATCCCTGCAACTACTATTAGAGCCGAGAGCCCCAGAAAAAGCAGGTGGGTTGCAATGGGAACAAGTGATGAGGTTGAGGCCTCCTTAAACTGACTCTCTAAATTTGCACTGTTTGAAGTAAGAAAGTCCGGAGAGAACGATTTAAATATATACTCAAGTGTCCAGCCGCCCACAACACTATAAAAGGCCATGATGCATATAGACGCCACAACGCTGATAACACCTATGGACAGAAAGGGTGACTTGGGCGCAAGTTTGTTAATAGCTCCAAATACATTTGATTGAGTTCTGCGGCCTATAATGAACTCGGAGAACATGATGGGCAGACAAAGCAGAATAACGAATAGCAGATAGATGATTATGAACGCAGCTCCTCCATTATTACCTACCATGTAGGGGAATCTCCAGAGGTTACCCAGGCCCACAGCGGAACCGGCTACAGCCACCAATACACCAAACCGGCTGCCAAAGCCGTCACGTTTTATTTCAGACATAGTTCTTCAAGTTTAAGTTGCCGGAAGCAAAGATAAAAATTTGTACTTTTGTTAATACATATGGATAACAGAGTTTGCAAATTATTTGGAATTAAATATCCCATCATTCAGGGCGGGATGGTATGGTGCAGCGGCTGGAAGCTGGCATCGGCAGTAAGTAAAGCAGGAGGACTAGGCCTTTTGGGTGCAGGGTCAATGCATCCCGATAATCTTCGTCATCACATAGTAAGCTGTCGCGAAGCACTCACGGAAAATGGCGTGACACTTCCGTTTGGAGTAAATGTACCGCTTCTCTATCCGCAGATAGAGGAGATAATGAATATTATAATTGAGGAGAGGGTTCCAATTGTCTTTACATCGGCAGGTAGCCCAAAAAAGTGGACATCGGTACTGAATGGACACGGAATCAAAGTGGCACACGTTGTCTCAAGCAGCGCGTTTGCTTTGAAGTGTCAGGAGGCGGGAGTTGATGCAGTTGTTGCCGAAGGGTTTGAGGCAGGCGGACACAACGGAAGGGAGGAGACCACCACATTTTGCCTCATTCCGGCAGTGAGAGAGGCCATAACAATACCGCTCATAGCCGCAGGCGGAGTTGCAACAAAGGCCCAATTCACAGCAGCCCTTGCTCTGGGGGCAGAGGGTGTTCAGATAGGGACCCGATTTGCACTATGCAAGGAGAGTTCGGCACATGAAAATTTCAAAATCCGCTGCCGCGGACTAAAAGAGGGTGAGACAAAACTCCTTCTCAAAAAACTGGCCCCCACGCGTCTGGCAGACAATCAGTTTTCCGCCGCTGTAATTGAGGCAGAAAACCGGGGTGCATCTGCAGAGGAGATGAATGAACTTCTGGGCAAAAGCCGCGCAAAAGCAGGTATCTTCCTGGGTGATCTGGATGAGGGCGAGCTGGAGATAGGTCAGATTGCCACTCTGGTGAGAAAAGAGGAGAGTGCTGAGGAGATTATTAAAGATTTAATAGGCTAAGAGAGCTGAATATAAAACGAAAGGCCGGTCATGTGACCGGCCTTTCTACCCTTAATTCAAACTTAACTAATTACTTAACTATAGAATCGTACTTTTTTGAGACAGCTTCCCAGTTTATTACATTCCAGAAAGCCTCGGTATAGTCTGGGCGCTTATTCTGATATTTCAGATAGTACGCATGCTCCCAAACATCCATTCCAAGGATAGGTGTTCCATGCTTTTCAGCCACATCCATAAGAGGGTTGTCCTGATTTGGAGTAGATGACACGAACAGTTTGCCGTCCTTGTCTACACTAAGCCATGCCCAACCGCTGCCAAAGCGGGTTTTGCCGGCATCTGTAAATTGTTTCTTTAGATCATCCATTGAACCGAATGTCTTCATTATGGCAGCCTCCAGTTTTGCCGATGGTTTGCCTCCGTTTACCTTCATGATTTCCCAGTAAAGGTTGTGATTGTAGTAACCACCACCATTATTACGTACAGCTGCAGGGTATTTGCTCATGTTTGCAAAAACCTCCTCAAGAGACTTGTTCTCCATATCTGTTCCCTTAACAGCATTCATCATGTTGTCATAATATGCCTTGTGGTGCTTGGTGTGATGAATTTCCATAGTCATCTTGTCGATGAATGGCTCAAGTGCATCATAGGCGTAAGGTAGATTGTGAAATTCGAGTTTGTTTATGGTTGTCATTGCTATATCTTTTTTATTATTATCCTTTTGTGAATATCCTGCAAACGGCAAAGCCGCAATTGCAAGTATCATCATTAACTTTTTCATGCTTTTATGCTTTTCGTTAATTGTTATGTCTTATAAACACGAAAAAGAGCCTAAGGTTTCTTAGGCTCTGTCTATGGGGTGATAGACGCTGTCTATCCCGGGCTGCGTCTTGATTTATCTCAATCGCTCCAGCACGATAAACTCAAACGGGCGCTCGAACTTCTCGCCCCGCTCGAAGCTCTCGCGTCCCACCTCTCTCCACGCTCTATTATCCACCATGGGGAAGAAAGTGTCCGCATTATCAATTGTGGTATTTACCTTTGTAAGATATAGCCTGTCTGCAATGGGAAGTGCCTGCCTGTATATCTCCCCGCCACCAATAATGAATACCTCTTCATTACTGCTATCCGTGCCACCGGAGGCAGATAGAGCCAACTCCAGCGATGGAAAAACCTCTGCTCCAGGAAGAGAGTCGGCCTTAAGAGAACGGCTGATAACAATATTGCGGCGGTTTGGAAGAGGCCTTCCTATGGACTCCCAGGTTTTACGCCCCATGATTACGGTATGACCGGCGGTTACCCGTTTGAAGTATTTAAGATCTTCCGATATGTGCCACAGCAGGTTATTGTCTT
>JAVEZD010000115.1:0-7454 GCA_034003165.1 Bacteroidales bacterium
AGAGCAGATAACTTCAGGGGAATTCAGGAGATCACAGAGATTCAGAGCCCGGGAAGATATAGATATGCCTCAGGCAGGTTTTCAAGATATGACGATGCAGTGCAGCACAGGAAAAAAGTTGAGGGGCTCTTCCCTGATGCTTTTGTTATTGCTGTAAAAGAGGATAAAATATTACCTTTACAGGATGCATTGCAATTACAAAAACAGTAATAATAATCACGGCTGATGAAAAAGATCTCGCACGAAGTCAAAATCGGGGCAACAGTACTGGTCACTCTTCTTATATTTATATGGTTATACAATTTCCTTCAGGGGGAGGACCTTTTTAACAGAACCTATAAATATCATGTTGTCTACGATCAGGTAGGAGGCCTTGCCGAATCAAGTCCTGTTGAAGTTAACGGCTATAAAGTGGGTGTAGTGCAGTCAATCAGATTCATCGACCCCACAAGTGGAAGACTCCTGGTAACACTGAGTATTGACAAGGGATTCAAGCTTCCGGTAAATACTGTTGCCGAAATCACAACTGCTTCCCTTATTGCAGGAATGAAAATCCAGTTCGTCTATGGCAATGGTCCGGGAAGCTATCAGAACGGAGATACTATCCCCGGCAGGCTTGCAAAATCGTTACTTATACAACTTGAAGAAGAACTGGTACCTCTGAAGGCAAGGATCTCGGGACTAATGAACCAGCTCGACTCGACCATCTCGTCAGTAAACGACCTTCTCGATCCTGAATTCAACAGGAACGTTGCCGGTATAGTCGCCAACCTTAACAGCACAACCTCAGCCCTTGATGAAGTTGTTGTTTCTCAGAAAACCGACCTTAAGACCACCCTTGGTAACCTTAACACCTTCTCTGCCATGCTTGCTGATAACAGCTCAAAGATGGGCAACACACTCAGCAACCTCGAACAGATCTCGGATACCCTTGCAGCTGCCGACCTGTATACTTCAATGGAGAAACTAAAGGAAGGGCTTGAAAACATGTCACTTACACTCAAGAACCTTAACGATGGGAAAGGAAGCGCTGGTCAGTTGCTTACAGACGACTCCCTGTATTCCAATCTTGCCGGAAGCCTCAGAAGCCTCGACCTGCTTCTGCAGGATATGAAGGATAATCCAAAGAAATATGTTCATTTTTCATTATTCGGACGAAAAAGTAACCAGTAAGGTAAAAATTAGTTAAATTACAGACTGTCTTGTTGTTAATTCTTAACGCAACATTAATGACAAGATTGTCCTTATTATCTCCCTTTCGCAACGCTATAAAATTGCTGTACCATAATAGACTGGAGGACACATGCAAAGTATTTTTAACCTACACAATACACTGATAATCAATATAATATTTTATTTTAATTATTTTTAACTTATAAGTTACTGATGTCTAAAAACATATAGTTTTTTTGAAAAAGTCAAGCGAAAAAAATTTTTTTTTTAAGATATTTTTTTTCAAATATTGCTAGCTGAAAAACTGAAATCAGGAGACCATTTTTTAAAAACTAACCAATTCCATGAACAAAAACCATATTGATGTTTGGAATAACTGTCTTCAGATAATCAGGGACATTATTCCGTCCGTCAGCTATAAGACCTGGTTTGAACCCATTGTACCCTTAAAACTTGAAAACAACATCCTTACGATTCAGGTTCCGAGTCCGTTTTTTTATGAATACCTTGAAGAACAATATATAGATATCCTTCGAAAGACCCTTCGCAGAGAGATTGGCACTGAAGCCAAGCTCGAGTATAATGTTGTAATGGAGAATGCAAATTATGCCGAAGGCAAACCCTATACGGTAAAATACCCTTCAAAGAATAAGAGTGATCTTAACAACAAACCCGTTCAGGTTCCTTTTGACCTTACCCAGCCTTCTATAAAGAATCCCTTCATTATACCGGGGATTAAGAAAATACATTTCGATCCGAAGCTGAATCCCGATTACAACTTCAATAACTATGTTGAAGGTGAGTGCAACCGTCTGGCACGTTCAGCAGGGATAGCCGTTGGGAATAATCCTGGCGGGACTGCTTTCAATCCACTTATGATATATGGTGATTCCGGACTGGGAAAGACGCATCTTGCCCAGGCCATTGGAATTCTTGTAAAGGAAAAGCATCCCGACAAAGTCGTTCTATATGTGAATGCCAACAAGTTTCAGACTCAGTTTGTTGAATCAATAAGAAATAACAATAAGAACGATTTCCTTCATTTCTACCAGATGATTGATGTTCTTATCCTTGACGATGTTCATGAATTTGCAGGAAAGGAAAAGACCCAGGACACTTTTTTCCATATCTTCAATCATCTTCATCAGTCGGGCAAACAGCTTATCCTCACCTGCGACCGTCCCCCGGTAGAGTTACAGGGTATGGAACAAAGGTTGCTTTCGAGGTTCAAGTGGGGTCTGCAGGCAGACCTTCAGAGGCCCGACTATGAGACCAGGCTGGCCATTCTCAAGAAAAAAGCCTATAACGACGGGATTGAGCTCCCAGAAGAGATTTTTGAATTTCTTGCAATAAACATTTCCAATAACATAAGGGAACTTGAGGCTGTTCTTATATCACTTTACGCTCAGTCCACCCTCAACAGAAAAGAGATAACACTCGACCTGGCCCGTCAGATGGTTGAAAAACTTATAAGTACGACCAGGCGCGAGATAACCATTGAATTCATCCAGAAGGTAGTATGCGAGTACTACAAGATCCCTGTCGATCTGATACAGGGCAAGACAAGAAAACGTGAGATAGTCCAGGCGCGCCAGGTATCCATGTACTTCTCCAAGAACCTCACCAAGGCTTCACTTGCCAGCATAGGTTCCCATATCGGGGGCAAGGACCACGCCACTGTACTTCATGCCTGTAAAACAGTTAACAACCTGATGGATACAGACAAGCATTTTAAAAACCAGATAACTGAAATTGAAAAGAAACTAAAGGTTTGAACATGGATATCAGTAACCTTAATAAGATCTTTTTTGAGAAATATAATAACAGGAATGAAAAACCTGTTATTTTTTTTTCTCCCGGCCGCGTAAACCTTATCGGAGAACATACCGATTATAACGGAGGCTTTGTATTCCCCTGTGCCATCAACTACGGCACTTACCTGGTTATAAGAAAAACAGAGGACCCGATAATCCGGTTCAGCACCCTCAACTTCAACGAAGATAGTTCCGTCGCATTGCCAGCTGAAGGCCTTTTTGTAAATACTGGACAAAAATGGATAAACTATCCCCTAGGGGTAATGAATGAGTTTATTGCACGCGGGGCCGTACTGCCGGGGATGGACCTTTTATTTTCAGGCGATATCCCTAACGGGGCCGGACTATCCTCATCAGCTTCCATTGAGATGGTGACAGCAGTTGCGCTTAATGAACTTCTTGACCAGCAACTGGATATGCTCGAACTGGTTAAGATGAGCCAGAGGGCCGAGAATCATTTTGTGGGTATGAACTGTGGCATCATGGACCAGTTTGCTGTAGGATTCGGATCAAAGGATCATGCTATTGCCCTTGACTGCGACACACTTGAATATAAAAACGTCCCGCTCATCCTTGGCGGTCACTCCCTTATTATTGCCAACACAAATAAAAGAAGGGGCCTTACCGATTCAAAATACAACGAGAGAAGAGCTGAATGCGAGAGTGCAGTCGAGCTCCTTCAAACCTACAGGCCTCTGAGGAACCTGGGGGAACTTGACAGCAACGACATCCCTGCTCTCGGGAAATTCATCGATGATGCTGTTATAAGGAAAAGGGCTCATCATGTAATTACCGAAAACGCAAGGGTGAAAGAAGCTGTTAAAGTACTGATGGATAACGACCTCCGGCGCTTTGGAGAACTCATGACCGAATCGCATGATTCATTAAGAGACGACTATGAAGTAACCGGTTTTGAACTCGACACCCTGGCCGGAGAAGCTATAAAACTACCCGGTGTCCTTGGTTCAAGGATGACAGGAGCCGGATTCGGGGGCTGCACTGTCAGTATAGTGGAAAGCGGTTCGGTGGACCAGTTCATTTCTGAACTGGGAAGAGTCTATTTTGAGAAAACCGGATTGAAAGCTGACTTCTACAGGCCTCTTATAGGTGACGGAGCCCGGATGATTTACCCCGGCTGACAAAGCTCCCTTAAACTTTATTGCCTGTTATCCCCGGCAGAAGACTTAACATCTTTGACACATCTGAAACCCACTGTCTCACTTCTGTCAAAGCCCTGGGATACCATAAGAAGCACCTGTGTATAATCAAGGGGCTGGGGACCACCCTGGATATACCACCAGCTCGACTCAGGCTTATAGAAGCTGCCACCCCTGATAACCTGCATATAGCTGGTTCCGTTAAACCAGATGTCATTGGTTCCCTGCCATACATTACCAACCATGTCCCATACACCAAAGATGCTCTGACCCTTGGGAAAAGCATTGACGGGCGTCGGCCTGTCAAAGGCATTGTTGCAGTTGGTCCCGTGAAAGTCATCACCCCATGGCCATTTGCGGCCGTCAGTGCCCTGGGCGGCCAGCTGCCATTCGGCTTCAGTAGGGAGTCTCTTCCCCATCCAGGCAGCATAAGCTTTCATGTCCTCGTAGCTTACATAAACAACGGGGTAGTCATCCTGTCCCTGCTTATACATGCCCCTCTCCCAGTGCCTGAGGAAGTTGGTTGTATCATTGGGGATGTAACCCGATTCAATAAGGAACTCATGGAATTGTGCATTGGTAACCGGATACCTGTCGATAAGAAAAGTATCTACGGCAACAGGTGTTTCACCGACTTCAGGATAGGGAATGAAGTCATCGTGGGAACTGAGCCTGTAGGAGAAGGTAGCTCCGGGAATCAGAACCATATCGGAGGGTACCACTGAAGAAGGTGATGTGGGTTCGACCCTGCTTACCAGCCATGGCCGTCCGCCCTTTAAACGAACAATATTCTCATCTTTAAGTATACTGCCATCAAGCAGCTGAACTACTATCTTTCCTTCATAATAGCCAAACAGATCCCTTAAACCGAGAGTTGTGTCTCCCGACAGGGCTATCTCCGTTTTCTCTGTCTGGTATGAAGGATCACCCTTCCAGATTAAAACAGTGCCTGATTCCCTTGTTGCAATGACAAGGGAATCTCCTCTCAGATCGGATGAAAGCAGTACCGGCAGGGCAGCAATACAATCGACTGAGCCCTCTTCCCTTGTACCTTCAGACGATACAGACCATCCATCAGCTGATACTGGTATGTAGTAGGATCCTGTTTCAGGTAAGGGCTCAATATTCTCATGATGCCAGAGAGAAACATAGTGAATATTCTCGGGACGGTCAACCCTGAAGAGTTTCCCTTCATGACCTCCGGCTTTCATATTAAGAACCGTATAGAGGGTCTTATCTCCCGACATCCATTTATTAACATAGATCCTGTCAGATACAGTTCCTATAAGAGGGGTCCATAAGCTGTCTGTGAAAGCATCATTATTCTGCCTGAGTATCATGGTTGTCCGCGCCAGAAAATCCATATCGCTGCTTAAATTCTCATCCCTTCCACCGGGTCTGAACATATTAAGTTCAGTGCCATATCCGTTAAAAAATGAGATTGCAATTTCACGGTGAAGGATATCCTCTCCAACATCGCAAACCCTGAATATTCCAAAGTCGGGTCTGATAAGTTTATTCAGATTAAGTTCCGGACTAAGGAAGATGGCATTATGCACCCTGCCTGAAATGATTCCTGGCATATCCTTAACCACGGCCATCCCTTCGGAATACATCACAACTCCATCTTTTACCGAGTCGGCTGCAGCCTGCAGCCCGGGACCCGAACTCCCCCTGGTGTCGAGTATAACCCCGTCGGCATCAGTCTCACTTATAAGCCGGGCCATTCCCCTGTAGTGATCCTCGATGCGGGTACTGTTGTCCCATGGATTATAGGCAATAAAAAACCTTGTTCCCGACTGTCTGGCCATCTTAACATAATTCCCCAGCTGCCTGGTTCCTCCGGGAAGATCGCCGTACATATCCCATTGGTTTCTCCTGTCAAGACCCAGCCTGGGCCAGGTGGGCCAGATTCCGAAAACATCGATAAAATCGAATTGGGCCATCCCCTTCTTAATAAAATCAGGGAAAGTATACTTTCCTGTAAAGCGATCGATGAATTCCCTGTCCCATGCCATCTGCAGGATGATAAGGTAGCTTTCCTTAATCCAGGCCAGATCACTCCTTTCATAAAGTGTATTATCAAACTTCTCAAGATCATAAAGGTAACGTTCGCGAAACATAAGCTTCAGTCCGTCCTGCCATTCCCCCTTATACACATCTGCATGAATGGTGTATCTCACACCGGAAAGCGGGGGAAGCAGTGTCTGGTAACGCTGCACTGTCGCTCCCTCTGAATCCTGCCGTCTTGCTATGGCACACACTGAAAACCCATCCCTTACAGGGAAAGAATTATATCCCATCTCCCATGCGTTGTCAGGCAGGATAACCCGCAGCGGCGACATTCCAGGTCTGAAAAGAAAGGCCCTGGCCAGATCAGAAGGGCCCTGACCTGTAATATATACCGATTCATCATCCGTACCAAAAGGAATTACATTGCTTATTGTTACGGTATCGTTTGAAACATTTTCAAAGGTGATATCAAAACTCCAGCCCTGACCAGTGGTATTAATGATCTCCAGGACACCTTTCAGGGAGTTGCCGGCCATGAAAGTAAGCCTCGATCCATCCCTGACAACTTCGCTGAAATTATCAGACCTGAAGTTTTTATTATCAATAAGGAAACTTAACAGTGGCTTGTTACGTATAAACACCAGAACAGAATCATCAGTCAATGTAATACTGTCCGTACTAATCCCTGTCCTTTCAGAAATAATCACATCCTTCAGTGATTGTGCTTCTGAAAGACATGGAAGCGACAGTAAGACAGCTGAGAACAGTATAAAAATAACGGATCTTGAAAAAATCATAAATTTGTTGTTTTCAAATAACTAATAGACAGATACAATATTAAAACCAGTACCAGGTTAATAAAGAATATCCTTGAAAATATTTCCGGAAAGCTAAACAATATCATTAATGCTCCGTGACAACTTATTAACAAATATATTGTATTTTTAAAGATGATTCTTAAGAGAGACAGCCGGTTGAAAGCGATTATGAAAGTACTGAAATATGTATTTTTAATTTCGCTTATTATCTTTCTTACTGAATGCAGCCCTTCCAGGAAGAACCCATATTATCAGAAAAGGATGAAAGCCTCAAGGGTAAATACCACCCAGCTGGGAAGGAACAGATACTATTTCTCTGACGGGTACCAGAAAAAGCTCTCAAAGAGCTTTAAAAAGATTCATTAAAAGTAAGAAAATCAGTCGGTCCAGCTAAAACTAAGACCGTCCCAGGCAAGAGTTATCTCGGGAGGAAGTTCTCTGCTTACCTCACTATGGCGGCCCATCTGGTGACCTATATG
>JAVEZD010000116.1:0-7408 GCA_034003165.1 Bacteroidales bacterium
AATTTTATGCTTTTCACGGGCATTTTAAGGAAGAGCAGATTGTAGGGAATAAGTTTATCGTCAACCTCTCTCTCGAAACAGACATGTCGGAACCATCAGCGAGTGATAACCTGAAGGATGCGGTTAACTATCAGAGGGCTTATGAGATAGTAAAGGCTGAGATGGCTAAGAAATCACATCTCCTGGAGCATATAGCAGGACGTATCCTCGATGCTCTCTATGCCGAAATGAAGGGTATAAAAAAAGCCACGGTGAAGGTCTCGAAGCTCAATCCGCCCATGGGAGGGAAGATAGGTTCGGTGAGTGTGATCCTGGAGCGATGACCAACCCTGAAAGGCTCTTCAGCCTGAAGCTGAATTAAGCAGGTTTCTGTTAAAACTCCAGCACCTGGGATCAGAGATTTTCCCCCAGTTCCTCAAGAGTTCTCCCTTTTGTCTCAGGAAAATACTTCCATACTACTATTGCCTGTGTAATCATCATTACCGAGAAGAACAAGAAGGTATGACCTGCCCCCAACTGGTAGTTTCTTACTATCACAGGGAACAGGAAGGTAATCAGTGCCGCAAAGAACCAGTGTGTGAAGCTTCCCAGCGACTGGCCCTTTCCGCGGACTTTATTGGGAAACACCTCGGCTATCAGTACCCATATGACGGCTCCGGTTGAGAAGGCAAAGAACATTATGTACAGAACAAGGAAGATAAGCAGTCCGTAGCCTGAAAAGTTCTGGGTATAGAAGGTCTTTGCAACCAGACCCAGGCAGACGGCCATCCCGGCAGAACCTGTAATAAGCAGTTTCTTTCTTCCCACCCGGTCGATAAGAACAAGTCCGACTATAGTAAATATACCATTTGTGACACCAATAATTATTGACTGAAAAAGGGAGTCGGTGGCTGCCAGACCGCTAAGTTCAAAGATCCTGGGAGCGTAGTAAAGTATAGCGTTTATTCCCGAGAACTGGTTGAACATAGCCACCAGGAAGGCAATGGATATGGGCCTGAAATACTTCCGGGAGAGGAATTTTTCATTACTGCCGGCGCTGCTCTCAACACTATGCCTGATTTCTTCAATCTCCCTTTCAACAGATGAGATCCCTGTCTTACCAAGGATTACTGCGGCCAGGGCTTCCTTTCCTTTTTTTATAAGGAACCTGGGACTTTCGGGTATCATGAAGAGGAGGCAGAAATATATAAAAGCCGGGAAACCTTCAGAGCCAAGCATCCATCTCCATGGTTCGGTACCGGAGTTTCTCAGGAGGTAATTTGAGACATAAGCCATAAGTATTCCGAAGATCACGTTAAACTGAAATATGGCAGTCATTCTTCCCCTTACCCTTGCAGGAGAAATCTCCGAGATATACATGGGGGCCACCACCGAAGACCCGCCTACTCCAATCCCTCCGATGAACCTGAAGATTATAAACGATGTCACATTGCCTGCCAGTGCGCTTCCAGCGGCTGAGATGGTATACAGGGCAGCTATTACAAATAGGACAGGCTTCCGGCCATACCTGTCAGCAGGACGACCAGCCAGGAGTGCCCCGGCCACAGTTCCTATAAGGGCTGAGGCAATTGTAAAACCATGTTCAAAAGGTGACAGGCTGAAGAGATCCTGAATCTGTCTTTCAGCGCCTGAGATCACTGCCGTGTCAAAGCCGAAGAGAAAACCTCCGAGGGCTACAATGACTGACCAGGCCAATACTTTAGTGATTTTCTGAGACTTCATAGGTTTAATTTCAGGTAAGAGGATTATTGATTTTTAAAAATAATAAAATATTCATTTAACACAATTCAGATCAGTCATCTTTGACCGTGAGCCGCATTTTTATAAATTTGAGGAAAAGACAGGAGAAATATGAAAAATACGACAGTACTTGTTACAGGAGGGTCAAGGGGGATAGGCCGGGAGATTGCCGGACGTTTTCTGAAAAGGGGTAATGAGGTTGTAATTGCTGACAGGGAGGCTCCGGCTGACGTAGCATCATACTGTGAGTCGGGAGTTGAGAAGGGCAGGCTGACCTTTATCAGGACAGACATCTCGAAGCCTGATGATATCACCCGTCTTTTCAGGGAAATATCCCGCCTGTTCGGAGGTTTGGATATCCTGGTTAACAATGCAGGATTTGGGATATGGAAGATGCCCGAGGATCTTAGTGTAGGGGAGTGGGATTCGGTTATTGATACCAACCTGAGGGGTACCTTTCTGTGTTCGAGGGAAGCAATTACCCTTATGAAAAGCAGGGGAGGAGGATATATTATTAATATAGCATCTACAAGGGCTTTTATGTCGGAACCCGGTTCGGAGGCCTATGCTGCATCAAAAGGCGGGATTATTGCACTTACCCATGCGCTCGCGGCCTCGCTAGCCCCCTATGGAATAAGGGTTAATTCAATCAGTCCCGGCTGGATCGAGACCGGCGATTACGGCAGCTTAAGGGAGAGGGACCACAGTCAGCATTTCTCGGGAAGGGTGGGAAGACCGTCTGACATTGCCGCTGCATGCGTGTTTCTTGCTGAAAATGATTTCATCAACGGCGCCAACCTCACTATCGATGGAGGTATGACAAGGAAGATGATATATGAACCGGACTGATAAAAAATAGAAATATTCGTATCATCAGTCCATGGGAAAATCATGAATTTATATCTTATAGCACAATCTAAATTAAAAAAAATGGACAGGAAGAAGTTCTGCAAAACAACATGCAGCCTTGGGCTGGCTTCATGTGCCGGCTTTGGCTTAATTTCAGGCGGAGTCGCTTCCGCCAGTGAAGGGTTATCTGAGGTTCCCATTCAGGAAAATCCCCTTGTCGCAGTTGATCTCCGGCAAATCCAGAATGTATTGAAATATGTTGATTCGCTGGAAGATGAACAGGCAAAGAAAGCTGTTTTTGAAAGGCTTGGTTACGAGCATATTACTAATAAGGCCTATCACGACTACCTTGTTGGGTTCAGAACAGACCTTAAAAGCTATTTCGACAATGTTAACACGGGTAAGGACAAGTACTGGGAAAAGATGGAATGGGATCCTGAAAAGTCAGAGATCATGGTTAAGGGCAAGGTTGTTGACAGGTGTGCCTGTTCGTATGCCCAGTGCGAGAATCCCCCGCTGTCGTTATGCAACTATTGCTGCAAAAATTTTCAGAAAGCAATGTTTGAGCTGATTCTCGACAGGAAGGTTGATGTGCGGATCGATGAGGCATTCCTTCTGGGTGACAAAAGGTGCAGTACTACAATCTTCGTTAAAGGCGGTCTTCAACTGGAAAAGATAGCCTGAACCTATTCTTTGCCAGGCTTTTACACAGAAGGAGGTCCTATGAATGCCAGGCACATGGGCTAAGTCTCACTTCCCTGACTGGGTATAAGGATCAATTGGTTATTTCAGATGCAATGATTAACACTGCAAAAAAGGCTTACCTGGACTTGAGGAGCTTCATCACTGAATCATAGTCACTTAAGTCAACAGATTTTTTCTGGGCAAAATCGGCAGGCAGTACGACTATCCTGAATACCTGGTTGTCCTTCTCAGCCGGCAGCAACGTCTCAAAATCAATGGTCCCGTCGAGAAAAATCAGAACATCACCCAGGGTAAAGTCATAATTATACTGAAGAGAGCCCCCTTCAAGGAATATAGTCTGCGGCAGCAACCTCCAGACATCAAGCACCTCTCCGAAAGAATCGGTATACTGATCCCATAGTATGTAAACAAGAACAATATCACTCTGATAAACATCTACCGTGGAAGGGAATTCATAATAAAGCTCGTAGGCATTTTCAGATGTGAAATCACCCTCAATTTCAAATACTGTACCCAGAAAGGACTCACCATCAAGCCCCTGGAGTCCCTGTGGTCCACGGGGACCAACCGGTCCTTCCGGTCCCTCGGGTCCTTCACACGAAAAAAACAATGCAAGGGACAGAAGTATGGCCAGGCCGGTTAATTTAATAAGTGTCTTTTTCATTTTCATGATTATTAGGCAGGAGATATTCGACATCAGACATTTAATAGTAATAACACAATAAATATATAACATTCCCGGGATCAGGTAACGGATTCGCCTGATAAAAAAAAATAAAAAACACATGCCATATAATAATTATATTATATATTTGTTATATAAAAGTAAATTATATATAAAGATGAAAATGATATCCAACCAGCTTTACAGCGGATCGCTAAAGGCGATAGTTTTGAAACTACTTAAGGAAGAAGGACCTGTTCATGGTTATGCACTGACCCGCCGGGTGGAAGAAATAAGCGGAGGGAAGATAAAGCTCACTTACGGGGCTCTATATCCTATACTGCATAAGCTTGAGAGCGAGAAGGCGGTTATTACAACCACGGGGATTCATAATAACCGTACGAGGATTTATTATTCCCTTACGCCCAAAGGAGAATCAGTGGCTGCATTGAAGATTAAGGAACTCAGGGAGTTTATCGAGTCGGTACAGAAAATTATTGAACCTCAGTCCGGAGTAAACTATGTATGAACTTACAATCGACGATATTGAAGTAATAGCAGCTGACGTCAGGAGTCAGGAAATTGTATTCACCCATCTTGCGGATGAGCTTATCGATCACATCTGCTGTGATGTGGAATCGGAGATGGAGAGCGGACTTACCTTTTATGAAGCTTATGCAAGGGTAAGGCAGAAATTCGGCAGGAGAAGGTTGAAAGAGATCCAGGAAGAAACACTCTATGTTACAGACACTAAATACAGGATTATGAAAAATGCAATGAAGATTTCAGCACTTGCGGGAACCATTTTGTTTGGTTTTGCCGCCATGTTCAAGATCCAGCACTGGCCGGGGGCAGGGATAATGCTTACGCTTGGAGCCGTGATCCTGACATTTGTATTCGTACCATCAGCACTTGTGGTATTGTGGAAGGAGACTAAGAACAGCAGGAAGCTTTTCCTCTTTATTTCAGCATTTCTTTCTGCGGGTTTTTTTATATCCGGCATACTTTTCAAGATCCAGCACTGGGAAGGGGGAGGTGTCCTTTTAATGCTGGCTGGCGTATCGCTTATTTTTCTGCTTATACCCTCTCTGTTGAGTGCTTTCTTACAGCGACCCGAAAGAAGACCTGAAAGGCCTGTTTATATCCCGGCGGCAATTGGTTTCCTGGCTTTTTTCTCCGGTTTTTTATTCAAGTTGATGCACTGGCCGGGATCAGGAGTTCTTCTGTTGGGTGGATTGATAATCCTTTTTCTGATAGTTTTGCCCTGGTTTACCTGGCTGAGGTGGAAGGATGAGGAATATGTAAAGCCCGGATTTATCTTTATTGTCGCCGGATCCCTTTCAATAATTCTTCCGGCTGCATTACTTAGCATGAATCTGCAACGTTCTTTTGACAGAGGGTTTGTAAAAAATATGGAGGAACAACAGGCTCTGTTAAGGGGCCTGGTGAATGACAAAAACCTTTATCTGGCCTTGTACAGCGATTCATCATCCCTGGTGCATTTGAATGAAATTGATGAAAGAACATCTGTTGTGCTGGATGTCATTGCTTCTGTTGAGGCAAAAATGATCAACCTGTCGGAGACTTACCGCGACGATCAGTCAGCAATCCCAGCGTTGGTCAACAAAACTGAATATGGCAATGAAATAGCGGTACGTGGTCTTTGGGATCCATTTAATCCATACCCGGCCGCTGAATTTCTTATGCCGGGGACTGAAGAGCGTAAAAAGCTGGATGCTGCCATTACCGGATACAGATCATTTCTATCTTCAGCTATACCCGAAGCTTTATTCGAAGAGGTTCAGACTTCCCTTGATCCCTCAGTCTGGCTGCCGCTACAGTCTTCAGATGAAGGCAGTATCCCTCTTATCCAGGGGCTTCATTCCCTGGCTGTAATGAAAAACGGTCTGCTTACCGTTGAATCATACCTGCTTCATAGAATTCATGACTTAAGATAGTCATAAAACAAGGTTTCAATGATGATGTTCATATATATTGAATAGCAGATTATCAGACAATTAAAATTTTAATTTCATGAAACAAAAAATATACATACTGGGACTGGCTACTGTTGTTCTAATAACACTTGGAATCCTTTTCAAGCTTAACCACTGGGCGGGAGCCGGAATAATGCTGACGCTGGGAATTACCATTCTTGTCTTTTTCTTTATGCCGGCAGCGCTTGTCAACAGCTACAGGGCCGAAGCTGAAAAGGGCAAAGGTCTTTTGTATTTGGTGACCTGGCTGACGGTTCTGATTGTTTTTGCGGCAATGCTTTTCAAGATCCAGCACTGGTCCGGAGCCGGGATTTTAGTGTTGATCTCGATCCCTTTCCCCTTTGTCGTTTTCCTCCCGGTCTTCCTTCTTTCGGTAAGGAGAAGAAAGGATCAGAGTATTTATGATACGGTATCAGTTTTGATTCTTCTTATGATAGTATCATGTTTTACGGTGCTGCTTGGCCTCAATGTTTCGAAGGACAGGATGCTTGACAGCCTGGACCTTTTGGGCAGTTACGGCAGGTCTGGAGAGGTTCTTGATAATCTTAAGATCAGGCAGGAATCTCCTGTTGTAAGAAAAATTGACGATCTTCTTGCCGTGTCTGATGAATACAGGCAGCTGTACCTTGCCTCTTCCGGTATCACTTCGGAGGCTGGCAGGACCGGAGGAGAGGAGCTTCAGAGACTGTTGCTGCACAGTGAACCTGCTGAAGGTTTTGCCCGGGAGTCAGAGGCTGTTGAAGCCAGGTTATTGTCAGGGCTCGACGAACTGGTAGGGTTGCTCGGGTCAACACCCGGATGTGAGTCGCTGGCAGCCGAAGCCCCGTCTGTCTTCAGTCTGGCCCTTACCCCCGGCGGCACTTATACCGCGGATTCCGTGATGCTATCCTTACCCCTGAATCCATGGCTGCTGGTTTATCTGAGCGGGCTTGAGAATAACCTGAGGAGTATCAGGGCGGCGGGAAACTAGGCGTGAGCCGTGAAGAAAGGCATGAGGCCATAGGCGTGAGGCGTGAGCCTCTTTAAGAGAGAGGGCATGGATGATAACAGGAGAACAAGGTTCAGAGTTCCAGAGTTCCAGTGTTATACCCTTGCCTTTGGATATTTTACTGTCATCCAGGCACCATCAATAATAGAGGCTCACGCCTCACCCCTCATGCCTCACGCCTTCTTTCAGATTCTTTGGATTTCGAACATGAGAATGGCGTCATCCGGCAATACGGTACGACAATTTGTTTTCAATCCTTGTCTTTGTCCATATCTTTCTTATAGTTCCTGAGCATTTTACCGAAGACCTTGTCTTTTTTTCGTCTTTCAGCCACAGTCGATTCAAAATGAGCTTTCTCCTTTTCCATCTTTAGGTAGTTTTCATAAGAAGCCCTGTCGAGCTCCCCGTTTTCAACGGCTTCTATAACTGAACACCCTTTCTCACTGGTATGAGAGCAATCCTTGA
>JAVEZD010000117.1:0-7286 GCA_034003165.1 Bacteroidales bacterium
GCTGTAGTTTGAAGATGTTTTCATATTTTTATCGCTTATTGCCGGTCTGAATTATGTTATTTCAAATATCTGTAATCGATGTAATTGATATTGTTCTTGTAGCAATAATCCTTTTTCAGTTGTATAAGCTGATAAGGGGGACAGCTGCCCTGAGCATCTTCATAGGTATTTTTCTTATTTATATGTTCTGGCTCGTAGTCAAGGCGCTGAATATGGAACTTATAAGTGCCCTTTTCGGGCAGGTCATAGGTGTCGGTGTCATTGCCCTTATAATAGTTTTTCAGCAGGAAGTAAGGCGTTTCCTGCTTGTCATAGGTAATCGCTACATAAACAGGAGCAGATATTCCTTCCCAAGGTTTTTTTCGTCAGTCGAGGAGACCAAGGGAAGCCCCAGGGAAGCTGAAGAGATAGTAAGGGCAGTTGAGTCGATGGCCTCAAAAAAGACCGGAGCCCTGATAGTGATTGCAAGAAAAAGCAGTCTTGATATTTACTCAGAAGGAGGTGAGACACTTGATGCAGTGATCAGTTCAGGACTCCTGGAGACCATATTCTTCAAGAACTCACCTTTACATGATGGTGCGGTGCTTATAGAGGATGGAAAGATTTTCGCAGCCAGGGTTCCTCTTCCTGTGACAGACAGTGTCACTCTTCCGGCCAGATTTGGGATGCGTCACAGGGCTGCAATAGGCATATCGGAACACACAGATGCCCTCGTTGTGGTTGTCTCAGAAGAGACAGGTAACATAACAGTTGTCGATTCGGGTGAAGCCAGAGAAAAGGTTACACCAAATGAACTGAGAACGATTCTTCAGAAAGAAAGGCTGTAGTACCCGACCCCCTGCAACTATTTAAGAAAGAAAGGACTGTTGTTGAAGGACCGTATGCACTTTAAGGTCCTCAGTTGATCCTGTAGAGCATAAGTGATCCGGCATCTTTTACAAAGATGTTGTTGCCGGCTATAACGGGATAAGAATAAACCGGGGTGTCGGCAACCTTATAGCTTATCACGCCCGAAAACTTTGTCCTGTCAGGTTTGAAAACAATTAAATTACCTGTCGAGGTTGATCCCGTCAGCACCGTTCCGCAATCAAGCAGGGTTGAGAAATCACTTGTTGTGGCATTGTCGGTCCAGTTGGTCTTTCCGCTTGCAGCATCAATACAGAATATCCTTCTCTGGTCAGAAAAGCCATACAGACTTCCGTCTTTAAGAACCGGGGTATTCCATTTGGATCCTGTTTCATTGTTTGACCACAGTTCCCTGGTTGTGTAGCTGCCATTCTGCAGACTTACTTCAATTGCCTTTGTACCTGTGCCCTGTCCGGTAAAGAAGATCCTGTTTCCGTCGACTACCGGGCTTACACTGTTGTAAAACCGCTGGGCAGGGGCTGCCGGGATCTGCCATAACAGTTTCCCTTCATTCAAATCGAGAGCAAGCATGCTTTTTTCAGTCATCACAACCAGCTGTTTCCTGCCCTGGATATTCATAACCGAAGGGGTTGCATAAGAAGGCCCCTCAGTTACATATACCCATTTCTCATTTCCCGTTGCAAGATCATAGGCTGTTACCTTCCCCTTCCCGGCTGACCCGGTGTGTACAAAGCATTTTCCATCTTCAACAAGAGGAGAAAGTCCGGTGAAGAACGGAGGAACATTTCCGGCAGCGTTGTCTTTCTTCCAGATAAGCTTGCCTGAAGAAGCATCAAGACAGGTTATGATGCCTGTAGCCCCGAAAGTTACCAGTTTGCCTTCGGCAAGTGACGGAGTTCCCCGGGGGCCAGGGTGTGATGCTGCGGGACCTGTTACTGCATCGGTCCGATAACTGTAGCGCCACAGCTGGCTTCCGCTTGAAGCATCCAGACAGAGTACTGCTTCCTCATCTCCCTGCCGGGTGTTGAGGAATAATTTCCCTCCTGATAAGACTGGTGAAGCATCTCCCGTTCCAACGTCAGTCTTCCATACCATGGTAAGGTTCTGAGGCCAGGCTGCCGGGGCTCTGAAGCCGGTTACCCTGTTGTCACGGGCAGGACCTCTGAAATGGGGCCAATCCTGGGCAGAAGAAATACCGGTGTTGCCCAAAGAAACAAGGGCCATTGCAACGATGAGGATATATGCTTTTTTCATTTTTTTCTTTATTAGAGGTTTGTTACCAAATTTATGCAAAAAAAAACTACTCTGGATAAAAAAGAACAGGATGTTGTTAATTTGCATCTTTTTTCGGAACACTTTTTAAATGATGAATTGCTTATGTATAATTCCGGCCTGACAGGTAAAAAGGTTCTTGTAACAGGTGGTACTTCGGGTCTGGGATCGGAACTTGTAAGGACACTCACTGCCAGGGGTTGTTATGTTGTTGCCACCGGAAGAAGAAAAGGCGATTTCATACACGATAACCTGAGATATGTTGTTGTTGATTTTTGCGATCTTAGATCTGTCGCCCTTGCCATTGAAAAAATAGTGGGGGAGGAAGGCGGTTTCGATATAGTCATTAATAATGCCGGGGTACTGAGTCCGCCAGAGTTCATAAAGACCCGGGATGGCTTTGAATATTCTTTTCAGGTGAATTTTCTTGCACATCTTCTTGTAAATGAGATTATTTTGAACAAGACTGATATTAGCAGGGATATCCTGATTGTTGCAGTGACCTCTCCTGTTTACAGGATAGTCAGCAGGGATCTGATAGTAATGACAGAAAGGGATGTATATAAGCCTTTCAGGGCATATTCATTATCGAAGCTTTATATGGCACTTATGTGTCAGTATCTCCCTGAGCGCTTCAGAAACAGGAACCTGACCTGTATAGGCTTTGATCCCGGTGTTTTCAGCTCGGGTATTTACAGGATGCAGAATGCTTTGTTCAGGTTATTGTATCACATTGCGGCCCCATTTATGAAGAAGCCCGGTATGCTTGCAGCATGTCTTTCGGAGATGATTGAATATAATTCCTTAAGGACGGGGAATGTGTATGACTTCAGGAAGAAAGAAAGGAGTATCCCCGATGTGGAGTATACCGTCAGGGATCTTTTCTGGAAGGATTGTTACAACAGGCTTGGTGAGTTTTCGGGCAGCAGGTGAATGGAAGTCCCGCAGCTTGTTATAGGATTTTTATTAATTTAGCCGGATGATACTTAGGGGTCAGCTTAAAAAAGTAAAATAATATAAACAGGTTAAGATGAAAAGTATATCAGTAAAAATCATTGTAATGGCGGCACTTATAGGTTTTCCGGCCTGTTCCGGGAACAATGATCCCTCATCGTGGGATGTAAAGCAGATTGATGCATGGATTGAAAAGGGAGAATACCTCAACGGCTGGCAGGCAAGGCCCGATGCTACCCTTAACAGTAAGGCATTTGTCGATTCATACTTCAGGAACAGGGAACGCTGGGACAAAGCTTTTGCTTTCATGAAAGAGAATGACCTTTCAGGTCTGGAGCTCAGAAGGTATGATATAGACGGAGACAATGCATATGCTCTTGTCAGTGAATACTATACAAAGAAAGAGGAAGATGCACGATATGAAGCTCACAGAAAGTATATTGATGTGCAGTATGTTGTGAGCGGAAAAGAACTCATAGGAATAACCCCGCTTGCCCTTAAGCAGGAGGTACTCGAGCCATATGATGATGCCAGGGACATAGAGTTTATGACTGTCAGCCAGGGAGTCAATTATCCGGCAGATCCCTCCAGGTTCTTCATACTTTTTCCTGAAGACATACACCGGCCGGGTCTCAGGAGTGGCGACAGCACACTGGTAAGAAAGGTGGTCCTCAAGATAAAGATAGACTGAACAGGCTTTCAGCAGACTTTTACGGGCTTTTTACACAAACCTGCGAACATTAATTATCTTTGCAGGTTATACTTTTTAATGCTTATTGATGACAACACTATACGACCTCACTGAAGGAGAAGAAGGGATTATTCTGAAGATAAAGGGAAGAGGTCAGTTCCGTCACCGGCTACTTGAGATGGGATTTGTCCCGGGGAAACCGGTCAGGGTAGTAAAGAAAGCACCGCTTCGTGATCCTGTTGAATACCTTGTTATGGGGTATCATGTGTCGTTACGCAACAGCGAAGCCCAGCTGATAGAGGTAAGCCGGTCAGCTGAAAAGGGGAGAGCGTCACGGTCGAACGGGTCTTTTTTTACTGAAGACGAGAATGGTTCGTGGATTGAAAAGAGAAAGAATATTCAGGTTGCCCTTGTCGGGAATCCCAATTCAGGAAAAACAACCCTCTTTAATTTTGCTTCCGGGTCGAGGGAGAAGGTTGGCAATTATGCCGGAGTGACAGTCGATTCAAAGGAAGCTGTCTACAAACAGTCGGGTTATACCTTTTCCCTTGTCGATTTACCGGGAACCTATTCTCTTAAGAGTTACTCTCCGGAGGAGATTTATGTAAGGAACTATATCTTTGACAAGAAGCCCGATATAGTACTTAATATTGTTGACTCATCAAATCTTGAAAGGAACCTTTATCTTACCACCCAGCTTATTGACATGGGTGTTCAGATGATAGTTGCCCTGAATATGTTCGATGAGCTTGAAAAAAAAGGTGATCAGCTAGACTACATGTCGCTGGGAAGCCTGCTGGGTGTCCCCTTTATTCCAACTGTGAGTTCAAGGGGAAAGGGAATCAGCGAACTGTTTGACAAGATCATTGAGGTCTATGAAAACAGGGAGCCCACGGTAAGGCATGTCCATATAAACTACGGGCTCGAGATAGAGAACTCAATCAGTGTTCTTCAGTCGGTAATTAAGATTGAAGAAAACAGGGCATTTACCAATCTTGTTTCAGCACGATACCTGTCGATAGAATTGCTTGAGAATGATCCGGAGTTTACACGGTCCATTTCGCGCTGTGTTAATCCGGAAGAGATTATAAATACGGCATCTTCAGAGCTGGCGCGGCTTGAGAAGCTTTATCAGGAACCTGTAGAGTCGGTAATAACAGATCTCAGGTACGGCTTTATCTCAGGAGCCCTCAAGGAGACGCTTAGGCTGAGCAGGACTCATAAGCAGCGAAAAACTCAGATCATAGATAACTATCTCACAAACAAGTATCTGGGTTTGCCTTTGTTTGCCGGATTCATGTGGCTTATTTTCTATAGCACCTTTAAGCTGGGCGGATATCCGAAGCACTGGCTCGAGATTGGTATATGGAAGTTCTCTGATATGATAGTGGCTTCGGTGCCGGAGGGAATGCTGCGCGATTTCCTTGTCGATGGCATCATCGGAGGAGTGGGGGGAGTACTTGTCTTTCTTCCCAACATACTCATCCTGTTTATGTTCATAGCTTTTATGGAAGATACGGGTTATATGGCCAGGGCTGTGTTTCTTATGGACAAGCTCATGCATAAGATAGGCCTTCATGGCAAGTCTTTTATCCCTCTGTTCATGGGCTTTGGGTGTAATGTTCCTGCCATCATGGCGACAAGGATTATAGAAAGCAGGCGTGACCGCCTTATAACCATGCTTATCACTCCTTTTATGTCGTGCAGTGCACGTCTTCCTGTTTACATACTTTTCATAACAGCATTCTTTCCTGAAAACCAGGGATCTATTCTCTTCCTGCTTTACGCGCTTGGAGTTTTTTTCGCTGTAGCATCTGCATTCCTTTTAAAGAAGGTATTTTTCAAGACAGCGGATATTCCTTTTGTGATGGAGTTGCCTCCTTACAGAATGCCTACCTCAAGAAGTGTGGTAAAGCATGTCTGGTTCAGGACAGGCCTTTATCTGAGGAAGATAGGAGGAGTGATCCTTGTGGCATCGGTTATAATCTGGTTACTTGGCTATTTCCCCCGCAATGTAAGCTATTCGAGGGATTATGACAGGGAACTTGCTGAGCTTGAATTGAAATATGCGGGTATGGATTACAGCGGGCTGAGCAGTGAGGAGATCGATGTGATGCGTCAGGAAGAGATAAGCAGCATTGAAATGAGCCGGAAAAACGAAAAACAGGCGGCGTCTTATATTGGCGCTATCGGACGTACCATTCAACCGCTGATGGCTCCACTTGGTTTTGACTGGAAGCTCAGTGTAAGCATACTTACGGGGGTGGCAGCCAAAGAGGTTGTTGTAAGTACACTGGGCGTTTTGTATCACAGTGATGACAAGCTGCCTCATAACTCACTTGTTGAAAAGATACAGACCCAGACCGGGGAAGACGGGAAACCTTTTTTTACCCCACTTCTGGCTTTCTCTTTTATGTTGTTCATTCTTACCTATTTCCCATGCATAGGAGTTGTCGCAGCCATAAAACGTGAATCGGGCAACTGGAAATGGTCAGCTTTTACAGTTATCTATACCACTGTCGTGGCATGGCTTGTATCCTTTACTGTTTATCAGACAGGAATGCTGATAACCGGATAGGACAGCATGAAGCATGAGTCCAAAAACCTCCCCGGAGAAAAGTGATGGGACAAAAGGTTTTCAATTAGGTAAAGACAATAAAGTTGGCTATATTTGCCTTGAGCTGTGTTTGTTGTGGAAACAATTATAAATCTGAGAATTAAATAAAGATATTTTTAAATTTAGATACTATGAGCCGGATAACTATAAGCAAACTCGACTACCTGAGGATAAAGAAATGTATCACTGATGCCATGTCAGCTAAGACAATCAATGCCGCTGAAGCTGAGAAACTGATGAATGAGCTTGATAGTGCGGCCATTGTCGATCCGAAGGATATACCTTCGGATGTGGTAACTATGAATTCTGTGGTAAGGGTAAGGTTTCAGCATACGGAAAAGGTTACCGAGTTTAAGATAGTGTATCCCGACCAGGCCAATGTTAAGGAGAGCAGGATATCAATATTCTCACCGGTGGCAACCGCACTGATAGGCTACAAGGTTGGTGATGAGATCGAATGGATCGTTCCGGCGGGTCTTACCAAGATCAGGATAGAGGATATTGTTTACCAGCCTGAGGCTGCAGGTGATTATGACCTTTAGGGCAGTTGACAAATATATGGCGGTATTCTTTGTAATTGGAAAATAAATAATATTTTTGCGCTGCCTTGTTAAACCGGGTGATACCGGTTTGAGGAAGCGGGGTGTAGCGCAGCCCGGTTAGCGCATCTGGTTTGGGACCAGAGGGTCGCAGGTTCGAATCCTGCCACCCCGACAAAAGAAAAAATCCTGTCGCGATAGCGACAGGATTTTGTTTTTGCAGGGCGATGAAAGTTTACTTTCAATCGCCCGGAAAAAACAAAATCCGTAGTACCGCGGAACGCGGGACAGGATTTTTTCTTTTAGACAACCCCCGACCAGGATCATGAAATAATCCTGCCTCTTG
>JAVEZD010000118.1:0-7199 GCA_034003165.1 Bacteroidales bacterium
GAGTTCATCAGGGAGATGATATGGTTGTCGCGTATATATTTCAGGTCCTTCTTTTCAGGTGCTACTCCCTTGTGGAGCATAATCAGTGAGACGCTTGTACGGGGAGCTTCCTTGTCAGTGACAAGTACATAGTATGGCTCTTTGTGGCCGGGTACTTCCTGCTGAGTGCGGGGAAGAGGATCCAGTACTGCGGGGATCTTTGAGAAAAGGGTTTTTACTTTGGCTTCTACCTCGTCGACGTTGATATCTCCGACGATGGCTATTGCCTGAAGGTCGGTACGGTACCAGTCGTGGTAGAAACGGCGGAGCGTTTCATAGCTGAAGTTCTGAATAATATCAAGATCACCGATGATATCCCTTTCGGCATATTTTGAACCCTTAAGCACAACAGGGATTACACCGAAGATCATCCTTCTGGATGCTGTCTTGCTTGTTCTCCACTCTTCGGAGATAACGCCTCTTTCGAGGTCAATTTCCTTTTCATCAAGAGTGATGAAGTCGGACCAGTCGTGAAGTATCAGGAGGCAGGAATCAATAAGTGCCGGTTTATCAACCGGAACATCTGAGAGGTTGTAGACTGTCTCGTCAAAACCCGTGTAGGCATTTATGTTGCGGCCGAAAGCCACCCCGTGTTTCTCGAGGGAGTTGATGACCGCCTTGCCGGGGAAGTTTCGGGTACCATTAAAAGCCATGTGTTCAAGGAAGTGGGCCAGTCCGTTCTGGTCATCATTCTCAAGGATGGCTCCCACATTCTGGATGATATAGAAACTGGCACGTTTTTCAGGCTCACTGTTATGGCGTATGAAATATGTGAGGCCGTTGTCAAGCCGGCCTGTTCTTATTTCAGGATCAATAGGGGCAAAGCCTTCTTCTCTGTTCTGGCCATTAAGCTGAACAGCCGCGAGAAGTAATAAAAGAGTGCATTTAATTAAAGAGAATGTTTTTTGCTTCATGACTGTTGGATATAGGTTAATCATAAAAACAGATATCGCGGCAAGTGTGGATTCCGTTTACTCATTAAGTATTTCAAAACAGGCTTATTTGAACAGACCGTGCAGTTCAGCGTTGATTTTGTCGATAACTTCACTGAGGTGATCTTTATTATTAGGGAAGTTATAATGGTCGGCCTCGATTATAAGAACCCTTCCGAGGTTATAGGTTTCGATCCAGGCCTCATATCTCTCATTGAGTCGTTTCAGGTAATCAATGCGGATCGAACTTTCATATTCCCGCCCTCTTTTCTGGATCTGGTTTACAAGGGTGGGTACCGAAGCCCTCAGGTAAAGGAGGAGGTCGGGGGGTTGTATAAGTGAACTCATCAGCGCGAAGAGCTTCGAGTAGTTCTCAAAGTCGCGGGTCGACATAAGACCCATGGAGTGCAGGTTGGGTGCGAAGATATAGGCATCCTCATAGATTGTACGGTCCTGAATTATCGTCTCCGGCGATTTCCTTATTTCGAGTATCTGGCTGAACCTTGAATTAAGAAAATAGATCTGAAGGTTGAATGACCAGCGTTGCATGTCTTCATAGAAATCATTCAGATAAGGATTGTCGTCAGCATCTTCATAATGTGGAGTCCATCCAAATTGCCTGGCCAGAAGACCTGCAAGTGTGGTCTTCCCCGATCCTATGTTACCTGCTATCGCTATATGCATTTCATTTGCTTGTTTGAAAATTTAAAATTACTAAAAATTCAGTATTCCGGGGTCGTTAAATAGTAATAATCCGGCAGCATGTTAGTTCCATAGCCGGTCGATGTGCCTGCCGGAACCACATCAGTGAATCTCCCTGTCAGCTTTCTTCTCCAGTCCGGCAAATAGATAAAGGTCTTCTATGTATTCACGGGTATTTGAAAGACGCGGGACCTTATTCTGGCCACCGAGCTTGTTTTTCGATTTCAGCCACCGGGTAAAGGTGCCGGAGGGTAATGATCTGACAATGGGACTGACGAGGTTGATGTCGTGGAAGCGTTTTGCCTCATAATCCGAGTTTATGGCTTTGAGTGTTTCATCGAGAACAGCGGTGAAACGCTCATTATCGTCTGGCATCTTTTCGAATTCAATAAGCCATTCATGCGATCCTCTCGATGATGCTCCCATAAAAACAGGACCCGCAGTATAATCGGCGATTATAGCTCCGGTTGCTTTACAGGCAGAGTCGAGAGCCTTCTCGGCATTGTCTACAATCACTTCTTCTCCGAAGGCATTTATGAATTGTTTGGTTCTTCCGGTTATACGGAACCTGTGAGGGAAAAGAGAGGTAAAGGAGATGGTGTCACCGATAAGATATCTCCATAATCCGCCGTTTGTCGAAATGACCATAGCATAGTTTTTTCCTTTTTCAACTTCACCCACAGAGTAAACAGGGGCAGATGATGAGTTGATCTTCTCGGCAGGGATAAATTCATAGTAAATCCCATAGTCAAGCATCAGAAGCAAGTCGGGGAGTGACGGATCATCCTGAATTCCGAAGAAGCCTTCAGAAGCGTTATAGGTCTCCATATAATGCATGTTGTTGCCATTGATAAGCTTAAGGTATATCTCACGGTAAGGTGTAAAACTTACACCGCCATGGAAGAAAACCTCAAGGTTGGGCCATACATCAAGGAGGTTGGTTTTTCCGGTGTACTGAAGGACATATTTTATGAAAGTCAGGTACCACGACGGTACGCCTGAGAAGTTAGTTACATTCTCATTTACAGTTGTCCTGGTTATCATTTCAAGTTTCTGCTCGAAGTCCTCCAGAAGGGCAACCTCCTGTTTTGGGGTACGGATAAGCTCAATATAAAAAGGTGCATTTTCAATAAGTATGGCGGAAAGGTCACCGTAAAGCGAGTCGTTGCTGAACTGGTTGATCCTGTGACTGCCCCCTAGTGTGAGTCCTTTGCCTGAAAAAATCCGGGTTTCAGGATTGTTCAATGTATAAATGGCAAGGATGTCTTTTGCAGCACGGTAATGGCAATAATCAAGGGCTTCGCGGCTTATTGGAATGAACTTGCTCTTTGTCGATGTGGTACCTGATGATTTTGCAAACCACCTTACTTTTCCAGGCCACAGCAGATCTTCCTCTCCCTTTTTAAGCCTTTCGATAAAGGGTACTATATCCTCGTAGGTCTGAACCGGGATCCTTGAACGGAAGTCACTGACATTTCTTACAGAGGAATAATCAAATTTCTTCCCCCATTCAGTTGATGAGGCTCTGAGCAGAAGCTTCCTGAATACTTCCTCCTGAACCTTTGCCGGATCCTTCTTAAAAGCTTCTATCTGACTTAAGCGGTTAGTATTAAGCCATTTGACTAAAGAGGGTATCAGTGTCATCCGGTCGTTGTTATTTGGGCTAAATATAATTAAAAAGAGTTTTCGTATAACCCTGTCATCACCCGAAAATCTCTCTGAGCACTCCCAGTGAATTGATCCTGGCCACCCCTGGATGGTGAATGGAATAAAACCTGATCAGGGTGTCGAGTATCTCATTCCTCATAGCTCCGCTAAGTCCAATTTCCTTCATAGTGTCGTAGGAGGTGGCGAAGAACAGTGACAGGATCTCTGAGGTTTTTTCGTCGGCATAGTTCCCGTGAACAGGAGGAAGAGGAACGAAGATACCGTTAAGGAGATCAAAATACCTGTTGGCTGAATCAGTTCTTTCCTGAGGACCGAAACCCAGGAGCCTGCTCATTCCTGTAAGAAAGGCTATGTGGAAATTACTGAAACCATCACCTGATCTGTCAAACCATACAATTGAATCCTCAATGAAATCAAACAACCCGGGAGAAGTACTCTCTTCCTTCAGTACCGAGTTCATTACTTCACCAAGAAAGATGGCAATGCTGCTTTTCTTTATGTCCGACAGGATTCCTGTTACAGGCCAGGCCAAAGTAAACTCCTTCATCAACTGTACGGACCTTGAATCGCGGTAGTAGATCTCCAGGTCGAGTATTGACAGTGGCTGAAAAAGCACGTTGTGTCTGCCGCTCTTCTTTGACCTTAGTCCTTTTACAAGCAGTGCGACTCTTCCGTTGGTACGGGTATATACCTGAACCACAATACCCGAATCGGTGTATTTGATCTGATGAAGTACTATACCCCTGGTTTTTTGAAGCATTGGGTTATCAGGATAATAAAGCATAAAATTATTATATTTACTGGTCAATCTGCTTAACCATGACAGGAAATCAATACGAAGAGCTTGTTAAAAGGGTTGCCCGGCTTGCCAGGCAGAACCAGGAACTTGAGGAACTGCTCAGGAAATCAGAGAAGCTTATCGGGAAACTATCGCGTGAGAATGAAAAGATGAAGGCCCTGTCTGAAAGGGCCGGAATCTCTGATGCCGTTAAGGATAAGGAGGTAGAGCAGGGACGAAAGACTCTTCGCTTTGACATGGCCACGGTACTTATAAGCGGGATCAAGGGTTTTTCAGGAGTAACAGGTAATGCCGACCCTGTCTCAGTGATGGATGAACTTGATGAGATACTGTTTGAGATTGAATCGATTGCCTCTAGATACAATACAGTCAGGATAAGGACCATAGGAGATACCTTCATGTGTGCAGGAGGGATTCCGGTCAGAAACAACACCAACCCTGTTGAGGTCGTGATGGCTGCTGTTGAGATTAATGCCTTTATACATGAGTTTGAGACAAGGAAACGTCAGGGTATGGATAGACTATGGAGCGTAAAAACCGGTATTCATACAGGACCGGTCATGGCTTCGGTTTCGGGGAGGAAGAAGATAAACTATGACATCAAGGGAGATACAGTGAATACTGCAAGCAGGGTGGAAGCTGTCGCTGAAAACGGATCTGTAGTGATATCGGTGATGACATATGAACTTGTCAAGGAGTTCTTTGACTGTGAGTATCATGGCAAGCTACCGGTCAGGTACAAGGGAGACCTTCAGCTTTACAGGGTTAAGGGCCTGAAGACCGGTCTTTCGGACCATCCCTCGGCTAGCGTTCCAAATGATGCCTTCAGGGTTAAGCTGGGACTCATCCGTTTCAACGATCTTCAGGAGATCATTCTCGACAGGCTCGAGAAGGAGCTCCCTGACAATCTCTTTTACCATAATGTAAAGCATACTGTGGATGTTGTCACCGAGGTCGAACTTATAGGCTGGGCTGAGGGATGCAATGACGGGGAGATACTTCTTCTCAAGACGGCCGCCCTGTTTCACGACCTGGGGCATACTGTCTCATACGATGATCACGAATATCAGGGGACCATTCTGGCCAGGGAGATACTTCCTGGTTTCGGATACAACCAGGGGCAGATAGAAGACATATGCCGGCTTATTATGGCAACCAGGTTGCCTCCGGCTCCTGAAAACCTTTCTGAAAAGATTATGTGCGACTCAGATCTTGACTACCTGGGCAGGAGCGATTTCATACCGGTATCAAACACCCTTTTTGAAGAACTTAAAGCCCGGGGTAAGATGGGATCTCTTAATGACTGGAACAAGCTGCAGATAAAGTTTATTTCGGGGCATCAGTATTTCACAAAGACGGCAAGAAGCCTGAGGGAAGTTAATAAGCAGATGCAGATCGAAAGACTCAGGGGGCTGATAATCTGAGGATATCTACCTTACAACAAGTATCTTGGTGACACCCGACTGTTTTCCTTCGCTGTCGGAACAAAATACCACATAAACACCAGTGGAGACACGTCTGCCTTTATAGGTTGTAAGATCCCATGTCGCCTGTCCTCCTTCCGATAAAGTCTCATAGACAAGGTTTCCACTCACATCGGTTATCTTTACCGTGGTGTTTCTCATAAGTCCTGTTATTGTAACATTCCCGTCGAAATCTTCTCTCACCGGATTGGGGAAGGGATAGATTCCTGAAAAATCCCCGGCTCCTCCTGTTGCAATACCCCTGAAGGAGATAAGTCCCGCGGGAGTGCCAAACCACACTTCTCCCGAGACGTCATCAACGGCAATTGATGTTATTGTATCTGAAAGCAGTGGGGAGTTTTTCACGCTGAAGTTTGCTGCAACACTCCCTGTGCCATCTGTAATCAGCCAGGCACCCGATCCGTTGGTTCCAAGCCATTTACGGTTGCTCCCGTCGACGGCAATACATGATATTCCGGTTGTGCCCAGCAGGTAATCTGCAAGTCCGCTGCCATCATCACGGGGTATCCTGATCCTTGTTGCGGCGGGATCTCCCTCAAGGAAGTTTGTACCGGAATAATAAACCACAGGGCCGCGGTCTGTGCCTACCCAGATGTTGCCATCAAGGTCGGCTGCAAGTGAAAGTGCATTGTTTATTACACTGCCATCCTTGTCCCGGATGATTATTCTCCTGCTTCTGTCATCGCCGGAGAGTTCCGGGGTATTATTGTCGTCGAGGACAAAGAGACCGTTACCTCCCGGGATGATAACTATCTTGAGGTTACGCGGAGTAATTATCATATCTCCCGTCAAAGCTGTATTTGACAGGGCCGGAAGGCTTATCCAGGATTTGTCGGGCTTAAGGACCTTAATGTTATTACCCGGCCCGGGATGTACCATCCAGAGGTTACCGTTTTTATCAACTGCCATCCCGCTTATATTTATTTCTCCGGGAGTTCCGTATGCAGCCGACAGCGGGGAGTTGGTGCCGTTATAGTGGTTCACGGGTGTATTGTCCCTGAATTCTATTAGTCCGCCGCCCCATGATGATACAAAGAAATGAAAGCCGTTACCTGGCATAATAACAGCTTTCATAGCATCGGTTACAGTCTCTGAAACAAAATTCCGGAATAGACTCCCGGAATGAACCGAAACCGAGAAAGGTATGCCAAGGCCATTAAACGACTGATCAGTCCCTCCGCCGCATACTACTGTAATGCCATGGTCTGAGCTGATCGCGGCTACATGGTTGCTGGCCGGACCGTTTACGGTGATAATACTGAATTCAGCCATGTCCTTCCCTCTGACAAAGCCGTGTTTGTGGTCGGCAATCCATATCTCGTCACCTTTTGCAACAGCCTGTGATATGTCGGGAAGGCCCCAGCCATAATCTTTAATCTCTCCGACTGCTGATCCTGAATTGTCGAAAAACTTAACTGAAGCGGCCGATGAAAGGATAAAACCATCACCGGAGGAATCGAGATATCTGAATCTGAATGATGTACTTAGGATATTGTAGTTTTCTTCTTCGGATACTGAAAAGAGTATATCAGGGTCAGCCTCAGAAGCCCCTTTTCTTACTCCGAACAGGGTTGA
>JAVEZD010000119.1:0-7161 GCA_034003165.1 Bacteroidales bacterium
AAAGATGACGATACTTATGTGTTGACATTTGAGGGGTTTGATTGCGGTGCTGATAAATATACAATTACAGGAGATGAGATTTATTTTAAAGAGTTTAATGTTGATCCTGTATGGGGAGATCCTCCCGGACCGGCAAAATTCACGGTTTCATGGGCCCCCGGGGAGACACAGATGACCTGGACCTGCTATGATGGAAGTGCTGGTGACTTACCCCCTGTAGTCTGGACAAAACAGTAGATTCGCAAATAGCAGTGAGCGCTGTCTATGTTCGCCGGGATAGGTAGTCATTGATTGCTGTGGAGGCAGTCATATAATTATGGGCCTATTATCCGGCATTATCAGTCTTGAGAAAATGCAACTGTAAAAGGCAGTAGTCATCAGATATTATATGAACCTGTAAGTACAACCACAATTTAAATTATTGGTTATAAAACACCTGGGAGTGATAAACATTGATAGAAAGGAATTTGTAAAAAAGGCATGTCTCTCCGGAGCCTGTCTTTGCGGCTTTGGGTCGATTGGTATGAGCAACGGTTCAGGTAGTTCAGAATCTGACCCGGGGTTATCTGCTGAAAAGAAGGATATACGACATGAGTGGATATCGGTTCTATTATCAAATTTAAGCAACGAGCTGAATGAGAAGCAGAAGAGGGAAATTTTAAAAAAATGCGCTTCCACCCATTATGAAGATCTGGGGATGGATAAAACTCTCGAACCTTTCAGAAATGACCTGGAGAAGTTCCTGACCTTTCTTGAAGAAGAATGGGATTGGAAGATTGATTATGATAAAGAGACCGGGACGATAATTGCGGATGAAAATAAGGATTATTGTGTTTGTCCGGTTATTAACGAATCACACAAGACGGACCTCTCATCCATGTGTTATTGTTCCGAAGGCTTTGCTGAACTTATGTTTTCATACGTAACCGGAGTATCTGCATCAGCGACTGTTGTTTCATCCATTCACAGGGGGAATGACAGGTGTATTTACAGGATAGTCGTGAATAATTCTTAAAAGAAAAGGCGACGTCTTTGACCCTGACGGGCATTTGATTGAGATAGGTGAACCTTTGGAAGTATTTGGTGGAAACATGGATAAAAGAGGATTAACCGTAACTCAGATCAGTGAGAAATCCGGTATTCAGGCTGACACAATACTTAAACTGCTGCATAATGATAAGTAATTCTCTGATTGCTCCCTGCGGCATGGATTGTGGAATTTGCCTGGCATTCCTTCGGGAAAAAAATACATGCAGAGGCTGCAGGGAAGTCAGTGAACGCAAACCTGAATATTGTAAGCGATGTATCATAATAAACTGTGAAGCATTAAGCAGGACAGAATCCGGATTTTGTTACGACTGTGATAAATATCCCTGCAGAAGACTAAAGCAGCTGGATAAAAGGTACAGGACAAAGTATAAAATGAGTATGATTGACAACCTTGAGTCAATAAGGGACAATGGGTTGGAGTCATTTGTGTCAGAAGAAAATAAACGCTGGACCTGCCCGGTTTGTGGAAAGATACTCAGTGTTCACCGGGCGTATTGTATTCATTGTAAGGAAATAAGAAATTTTTAACATGACCCCTGGGACTGACCCGCATAGGCAAATTAACGTTCTGAGGGACGTCAGATCCGGTAATTAAATATCTAACAAGATGAAAATAAAACTCATAGCAACTGTGGTATTAACCTGTACCCTGACACAGGGTTACGCTAATAATGCCACTGAGAAGGAGAACCTGAAACCAAGGATTGTGGTTCTGACCGATATCGCTCCCAATAATATTGAACCGGATGATATGGAATCAATTATCCGGTTGCTGGCACATGCTGACCAGTTCGAGATTGAAGCGCTTATAGCCACAACCGGATGGAGCAATACTGGCGGATCGGAACGTATCGATCTTATTAATGATGCTTTGAATGCATATGAAAAGGATCTGCCAAATCTGAAAAAGCGATCTGCTCAGGAAAAGTTTGCAGAGGATGAATCCAGGCAGGAAACCGGTTACTGGCCCAGCGCAGGTTACCTGCGGTCCAGGACCGTAATGGGAAGTACAAAAATGGGTATGAGATTCATTGGTGAAGACAACAATTCAGAGGGAAGCGATCTTATTATTGACCTGGCTGATGAAAATGATACACGTCCGATCTGGATAACCGTCTGGGGCGGCGGCAATACCTTCGCCCAGGCCATCTGGCGCATACAACAGGAGCGGACGCCAGAGGAGCTAAAGGCCTTCCTGCATAAGTTCCGTGTTTATACTATCACCGACCAGGACAGGCCCTGGTCGGCCGGCGACACAAGTTCATATGCCAAAAGTTCACATCAGTGGATGAGGCAATTTGAAAAAGACCTTATTTTTCTCTGGTGCGAATGTGCATGGTTGCATCAGAATAATACAGGCAAGAGTAATTGGGACCAGTATGCGCTTCACATCCAGAAACATGGTAACCTTGGCGCTCTGTATCCGAAATTTAAATGGGGCGTTGAAGGTGATACACCTTCTTTCATGCATGTTATGCCATCAGGGTTATCCGATCCTGATGTACCAACCCAGGTAAGCTGGAGTGGTTATTTCAGGTGGGGTCAGGGACGCGACAGCCTGACACATTCCTACACAAACTATACCGGAGAGCCTTACGAAATATGCACTGAGTATTTTGCATATTTCTATCCGGCTCTTTTTAACAATTTTGCAGCACGTATGGATTGGGCAGCAGAAGGAAAGGGAAACCGCAACCCTATTGTAATTGTCGATGGAGACAAAGGGATCATTCCCAGGAAGATTGTCTGCAAGAAAGGGAAAATGGTGAAGCTGGATGCTTCAGAATCTTTTGATCCCGATGGCGACCGGTTAAGGTTTAAATGGTGGGTGATTCCCGAAGCAGGAACATATTCAGGGGATGTCAGTATCATAAACAGCGACAAAGGTATTGCCACAGTCAATGTACCCTCTGATTCATCAGGGAAGGAATTTCATGTTATTTGTGAGGTGACTGATGACGGAGTTCATAACCTAACCGGCTACAGAAGGATAATTTTCATGCCTGAATGATAAAAGAACTGATTATCAGTAAAATGATAGTCAGGAGATTTCAATCAGAATTGTTATATGTGACTTTCACAGTTAAATGTGTGAAGCCTGACTGCTTATGAACCTATAGTTCATTAGTTCAGCAACTGCATTTTTTCCCTTTTGCTTTTTCAAAGGCTTCCCTGCCCTCTGAAATTGAAAAATATGCCAGTCCTGCAGCACCGATGGCATCTGCCCAGGCAAAACCGGTTAATTCGTAGACAAGACTCGAGATAAGCAAAACCAGTGACATATAGACACAAACCCTGGTGCAGTTTGCATCAGCGATTATAGCATCAGAGTCCAGCTTTTTTCCAATGTTTTTTTTGGCTTTCAGCAACCATACCATTACTGCTATTGAGATAAGGGATATTATTATCCCCCAGACAGTTGTTTCAGGTTTTATATGATTGATTATATTAAAAACCATTCCGGCAAGCAAACCGGCTGCTAACAGGAAAAATGATGTACCGGTGATTCTTAATGCATTAATCTCAAAATTGCTCCTGGGACTTCCGGGATTTTTCCTTATACGGATTATCATTACTGCGATACCAATGCCTGAGATCACCTCAATAAAGCTATCAGCTCCAAACCCAAATAAACTAAGTGCATCATCTTCAAGGCCCAGTTTCATTGAAATCAGTCCTTCGATTATGTTGTAGAAGATAGTAAACAGACTCAGCAGAAAAGCTGTTTTGTATAGTTTTTGTTCTGTCGGGTTCATCAGTATATAAATTTTAATTTCATGGTCTGATGGAACCCACATGGTTGAAAATTATATACATCCGTGTTTGTGTATTTGAAACATGTGGGTTTCATAATGATTCGATCATCATAAATAGATAACAAAGAAGGTCCCTTTAGGTTTGGAATATTAAGGTTTTCAGACAGATATTTTAATTCTTCTACAAAAAGCGTAATACTTAAATGATGCAGCTGTGAGTGCGAAAACGTAATGGAGTAAGGGTTACTTACATTGTTATTATAGTCATTCATTCATATCGCCCTGGTTTTAATCCCCGGTATAAAGGACTATGATCAACAAACATAATATTACCTCATCGGAAGTTAATTGCAGTTTCAGGATAGGAGGCAAAAACCTTTCAAAGCATGGCCGGTCGATACAATATTTTTATGGATGCTTCCCGTTTTAGGACTGATTTTTATTATTATTGCAGAAATTTAGTCAGTTGAATTTTCAGAACATGCTTAAACTGGTAATCATTTCATAATTAACCTCAGTCGCCACATGTGATTGTTCAGAGGTCCGGGAGATTTCTTCCTGGCAGGTTTTACATACATTGTATTTTAAGTAAAATGTTTCACAACTGGAACAAAGTAAGTTTTTTGTGTAATTATTAAATCAAAGAAATATGTTTAATGCAAGAGAAATTCAGGAACAAGTTATCTATACCGCAGTAAAAAACGAAAGCAATGAAGATATAGCCCGGCATATTGTCTGTAATCCCGGGGAGGACAATCCAACCTGGGTAAACAACACTATGAGAAGGCTGGATGCAAAATTCGATGCTTCGACTGTAAAAAAAATCAGAATGAACTGCCAGTGTGGTTACGGAATGGATGAGAAACTGGCTTTTGTAAAAGAGCTGCTGTCTGTCTCTTCGAGTCTTGAAGAATTTGGGAATAACGAAAAGGCAAAAGCGGCAGGACTTTCATTCAGTAATGGCGAATTATTTCTGGGTTTTCCTTTTTGCCCGTGCCCTATGCTTGCTGATGTAGAACGTCTGGAGACCAAAACCTGGTGTCAGTGTACTACTGGTTACAGCAAAGTCCTCTTTGAAAAAGCTTTTGGTTGCAAGGTGGATGTGGAACTGCTCAAAAGTGTGAAAGCAGGAGATGAGGTTTGCCTGATGAAGATAATACCTCAGGGGAAGGTTGGGAATCTGAAAACCATGGTTTCAGGCTCATAAAAACCACCAGGTTACAATATCTGTGTACGACAACTTCAGGTAAGCTTATACCTTAAAACTCATATGTACTGCTCCCGATATCTATGGAACCTCAGCAAAAAGCTAAAGATTGACGGTTTCAGAATATAGTCCGGCAGGAAAAGGCAACTTTATTATTCTGACCCATATCTGAAGGCAGTCTATCTTATGATATTTCTTATTTTTACGTAATAATATTTATGATACCTGATAATCTTAAAACAAAGATAAAAGATGAAGAAAGCTGGATTTTTCCTGAGATGCCGACAGGTGACCTTGTTGCTTGTGACTCTGTTTCTGTTCAACAATCCGTCGTTTAGCCAATATGTGCATCGCGGAGCAGGCAATCCCTACCTGCCTCTGTGGGAGCATTTGCCCGACGGAGAGCCCCGTGTCTTTGAAGATCCCGATAATCCCGGGAAATTCCGCGCATATATCATAGGTTCCCACGATGTCAGATATGGCAGTTATTGCGGACCCGACATAAGGATCTGGTCAGCTCCGGTGGAAGACCTGAGCAGCTGGCGTGATGAAGGTCCAGTATTTACTTACCCGATTGAAAATCAGTGGGACGTAATGTATGCTCCCGACCTGGTTGAGGTTAAAAGAAAAGACGGCACAAAGGAATACTACCTGTACCCGCATAGCCGTGGCCGCAACCGCGAAGCAATGGTGGCAAAGGGAAGCAGTCCGGTGGGCCCTTTCACACCCCTTAACATGACTGAAGACGGGACAAAGACAGTGCCCGGGAGTACCATGGGATTCGATCCGGCTGTCTATATCGATTATATCACCGACCCGAAGGATCCAGATTATGAAATCGGTTTCAGGGCATACGGCTTCTGGGGATTCCAGAGGTCGCAGGCAGGCCAGCTCGATCAGAATACAATGTATTCACTCAGGCCCGGAACTGAAGCTATCGGGTATTTTATTCCTGCCAGCTCAAGGTACGGTGTCGTAAGGGATCCGGAGGGAACTGAATATCCCGCTCTGTTCCCCGGTGAGGACCTCGGTTCATTCAACTTTTTTGAAGCAGCATCTATCCGTAAGATTGGCAATAAATATGTGTGGGTTTACAGCGGATACTCTGGTCCTGAATACGGATTGAGCAGTACCAACTCAGCCTTGCGATATGCCTACGGCGACTCTCCGCTGGGTCCATGGAAAAGTGGCGGTGTTCTTGTCGATTCTCGCGGACCGGTGCTGAATCAGGACGGTACGGCACTGCAGACCGGATATTCGGGACATAACACCCATGGCAGTGTCCAGCTAATCAACGACCAGTGGTATGTTTTTTATCACAGGGCTCCGAGAGGCTTCGGATTTGCACGTCAGCCAATGGTTGCTCCCGTTACGATAAGCTGGGATGAAAAGCCGGTGTCGGAAGGAGGGAAAGTTGTTATTAGGGGCTATGACCCGTATGCTCCGGATAATACCTGGACCGCAAAGGATAGCCAGGGTAAGGAATATACCGGGGCCGAAGTGACTTCAGAAGGTTTTCACATCTATGGCCTCGATCCCTATCAGTATTACTCTGCCGGATATGCATGCTATCTCTCAAATACCAGAAGCCAACAGGATTCATGGGACATATGGGATAACAACATGCCCATTGCCAACGTTCAGAATGGCAATATCATAGGCTATAAGTATTTTGGCTTTGGTGGACTCAAAAAAGACATGAAAGGGTTGAAAGCCTTCAAAGGCGTTAAGCCCAAAAATAAAACGGCATTCAACCTTTTTCTTGCTCCAAAGACAAAATCAGCATTCAGTGTTAATGTATGGCTTGACGGACCATGGGATAATACTACATGGAAAGGTAAAAAAATTGGCGTAATCAATGTTCCAGCTAATTCTTCTTCGGAAATAACCCGGTTCACTGTAGATGTTTCATCGGTTGTTGACAAACTTGACGGGAAGCATGCTATTTTCCTTGTCGCCGAAGGTGCAGAGTCGGAGGACCTGTTCGATCTGGCAGGACTTGGGTTCAGCTCGAAAAAGAACAAAATAGTCCGTCCGGTTGCCCCAACTGTAACAATAAAAGTCAACGGGAAGGATATAGAGGTGCCACTGATTCCTGTAAGATCTACAAATGCCAACGGGATTGTCAGTTATGATATTTATGAGACT